>CALBAF010000358.1 GCA_937926415.1 uncultured Actinomyces sp. | reverse complement strand
CGATCGCCGACGCCGAACACGGCGAGGCCGCCGCGCGCCCCATCCCGAGCCCCCAGGGCACCGCAATCGTTCGGGTTGGTAGCCTCACCGCCGCAATAACCGGCGCTAACCGCCAGGCCCTCGACGCCTCGGGCGCGGAGTATTTCACGGTGCACACGCACGCCAATCAGCACGCGGGCTATTTCCCCGGCGCCAATCCCGTGCACATCCTCATGCACGTCGGCACCGACGGACAGATTCTCGGCGCGCAAGCCGTGGGCGCCGATGGTGTGGACCGGCGCATCGACGTCATCGCGACCGCCATGCGGGCCGGCCTGAACGCGACGGACCTCATCGACCTGGACCTCGCCTACGCACCGCCCTACGGCCAGGCCAAGGACCCCGTCAACCAGACCGGCATGGTCGCCCACAACGTGGCGACCGGAGAACTCGTCCTCACCGGCCCCGACGCCCTCACCGAGGACATGCCGGTCCTGGACGTGCGCACGCCTGGCGAGTATGCGGCCGGGCACATGCCCAACTCCCTCAACATTCCCCACACCCAGCTTCGCGACCGCCTCGATGAAGTCCGCGCCTGGGTCGACACCAACGTTGGCGACCAGCCCTTCGTCGTCATGTGCGCCGCGGGCGTGCGCTCCTGGATCGGCTACCGCATCGTGCGCCACGCGGGATTCAACGTGACCATGCTCTCGGGCGGCATTCAGACGCTGCGTGCGTGGCTCGGCGATCGGGCCGAGGCCGTCCTCGTCACGGGGGAGGGCTAAGCCTGAGGATTCTGGCCTCGAAAACGACCCCACGTCGGAGTTCGAGGGAGTAGAATTCCTTGTCACAACCGAGAGCGTAACGACCGACAGATCCGAGCATTCGGTTCTCCGACTGGCCTCATGCGACGGTGCAGTCAGGCTGAGGGCGCAACGTCACAACACCATGGCGCGGATCCAATGACGAATTCGCGGCGCAACAACGAAGGAGGCAATCATGTGTCGACCCACCACCTGCGAGGTGTGCGGAAAGACCACCTGGAAGGGCTGCGGCAAGCACATCGACTCGGTGAAGGAACAGGTTCCCGCCAATCAGTGGTGCGATAAGGACCATTCCGACGAGGAGTACGCGGCCGCCGAGAAGAAGCGCGGTTTCTTCGGCAGCTTCTGCAAGTAGGCGTCCCCCTCTGGCAGCGTCGCGCGCGCCGCGACGCTGGGTTCCGTGCGTCGTTTTCGGGGCCCGCACACTCAATGTGTCAAACGGGATTATTTGTCGCAGAACACTGCTATTATCGAATCATGAGGTGGACGACAAAATCAACGTGGATTCGTATCGCCGTGCTGTTCGGCATCTACCTGCTGATGCTGGCGGCGTGGTTTATTCTCTCTCGCGTCTCGGACTCGATGGAGATCGTGAAGAGCCTCGCGTTCCTAATCCTGCTTGCGATCCTGCCGATCCTGGCAATGGGGTGTGGGGCCTGGGATGGCGTGAAGGATGGCTTCAGCTTGCTGTGGTTGTTCGCTCCCTTCGTGTGTTTCTTGGCGCCGATGTTCCTGTTCCTCAATGACAGTGCCCTCATCTACGGGGTGGGCTATAGCCTGCTCGGCTTCGGTGCCCATAGCGTCGGTGCCTTCATCCACGCGCGCCGCGCGCCACGGGTGTAGACACGCGCAGGGGCAGCCCTTCGCTGAATCTGTGGACGCGGTTACTCTCTGGCCGAGTCGCACGCAGGGGGTGTGGCACGCAGGGGGTAACTACGCGGATAGGTTACGAACATCCGGATAGGTTATTAACCTATCCGGATCCGCATAACCTATCCGGATGCGTGCATCCTATCCGGATGTGCCCTCGCGCTTATGTTGCCGTGTACAAAACCCCGTTTCGCCCCGGCAGCGCGCCCGCGGGCGTAGCATTCCCAGTAGCGTACTGATGCACCGCCGTCGGTGTGCGCGTTCGACAGGCACACGGAGGTGTTCAGCATTGTTCTGGGATCGAGTTGCCCCGCTCTACGACCTCGCCGTCAACACGCTCAACAGGAGGGTGTACGACGGGACGGGCGGTGCCGTTGCCCGGTTGATTCGCCCCGGTGACACCGTGCTCGAATGTGCGTGCGGAACGGGCGCGATTAGCGCCGCCATCGCCCCCGCATGCGCGCGTGTGGTTGCGACCGACTATTCCGAGGGGATGCTCAAGCAGGCGCGCAAGAAGCTCGCGAAATACTCGAACGTCACCGTCGAGCAGGCGGATATCACCGACTTGCGCTACGTGGACGACTCGTTCGACGCCGTCGTGGCGGGCAATGTTATCCACTTGCTGCCTGAACCGGGCGACGCGCTCAAGGAGCTCAAGCGGGTCGTGCGCCCGGGTGGCACGATCATCGTGCCCACCTACGTGATTCCCAAGAAGTGGGCGCACACCATGTTCCTGAGTGTGATTTCCCGATTCGGCGTGCACTTCCAGGAGCACTTCGACCCGGTGTCGTACCGGGCGTTCTTTGAGCGTATGGGCTGCACGGGTGTCACCTACCGCGTCGTGCGAGGTCGAATTCCCTGCTTGATTGCCTCCTTCACGAACGATCAGTAGATGCCGAGCCCAGGGCGACGTTCCGCAGCATCGCCCCGTAGGTGACCGAGTCGCGGCTCATGCGCTCGCAGTGCCCCGAGCCCGGCCAGACGCGCAGTTCCGCCTGCGGATAGAGTCGCGGGATCACGCGGCGCGCGAGCCGCAGGTCCGAGTCTTTCTCCCCGTACGCGAAGGTGCAGCGCCACTGGGTGGTGGGGGAGAGGGGCGGCAGGCTGACATGCGAGCAGTCGTGCACGATCGCGCGGATGCTGTCCTCGCTCATCGCGGCGAAACTCGAGGCCATCGAGCGTGCAGTCTCCTCGCCGTAGAGGCGCGCGAGCTTGCGTGCCCCCGCCTCGGGATCGCGCACGGCCTTCCGGTGCTTCGCGACCATCACGCGGCTGAGAATGGCCCCGCCGGCTCGGGCCACGGGACCACCCGAGTAGAAGCTCACTCCCTCAATGAACAGCCGATCAAACGAGAGGTCCGGGAAACGCAGCAGCTCGAACAGGATCACCCCGCCAAGCGACGCCCCGAAACCCAGGGACATGTGGCGTACCCCGTGGGACGCCAGCCACTCGTGGATCGCCGCCGCCTCCGCCCCTGCCGATGCGTAGGGGGCCGAGGCCTCGTCCCCGTGGGCCGACAGGTCCGGCACGAGGAAGCGCAGTCCGGGACCCATGTGATCGCAGAGCGCTGCCTTCATGCTCGAGGCCGAGGACAGCATCGGGTGAATGATGAGGACGGCGGGGCAGTCCTGCCCGCAAGGCCCGTAGACGTGCATCTTCATGGCATCGCTCCGCGCAAGTCGCCGGGTGCGTCGCTGCGCCCGGATGGGAATGATGAATGGAATGGTAGCGCCGTGGCGGCTCGAAGGGGCTCGCTTCAACGCAGCAAACGGGTGTGGGGAGGCCCTGTGGTCAATCAGCTGATGGGCGCCTACTGGCCTCCGCGCGGAATCGCGGGTAGGGTTGCCACGTTAACCCCCTATGAAGGAGTGAATGATGCTCGTTGTAACGACCCCGACCGTTGAGGGTGCGCCCGTCAGGCAGTACATCGGCATGGTCTCCGGTGAGGCGATCTCCGGCGTCAACATGTTCAAGGACTTCGGCGCGAACCTGTCCAACATGTTCGGTGGCCGCGCCTCCCAGTACGAGGAAGAGATCGGCGGCGCCTCCGCGACCGCCGTCAACGAAATGTGTGCACGCGCCCAGGCGATGGGTGCCAACGCGATCGTCGGCGTGAAGGTCGACTACTTTACCGCCGGCACCAACAATGGCATGCTCGCCGCCATCGCGACGGGCACCGCGGTCATTCTCTGACCCGCGTCCGCGCTCCGCAGAACCCGCGACTGACAACCCGTCAGGAGGCGATACGGACCCCGTGTCCGCGCCCTCCTTGGCGGGTTTGTCGTTTTTCAGTGCGACCAGCGTCAATTAAGAGTAGCTATCACAACTAAGGTGATACTAAGAGAGATAGTTTACGGCGGAAACGTGCGCACGTAAAGCCCTCGACGGATGCTGAGAAGAAAGCAGAGTGGGGCTTTTCAGTAAGGGTAGGTAACCCTACCCTAGACGCTGGGTTATGCCGTATCCACGGCCATGCCCTGACCCAGTTGTCAACTAAGTGAGCCATAGATGTCCCATCGCACAACTTCGGCATTGGTGCTGCTAACCGCGGGCACCCTTGCCGTGACCGCCGTGACCAACCCGGTGGCTTTCGCTGCCAACAGCCGCGAGGAAAGCCAGTCGGGCGCCGCAGCCCCCGCCTCGTCCGTCGACGCCCAGTCCGGCGCCCCACAGTCGGGAGCTGCCGACGAGGCCGGGGCCGAGAACCCGACCACCACCTCCGAGAGCGTCCCCACCGACGATACCCCGACGACGATCATCGTCCAGCTCGAGGATGGCTCGGTCGGCATCCCGTGGTACCAGCGGGTCTTTGGCCTGTCGTCCTCGACCAAGCACGAGACGGTCAAGGACCGCATTGAAACCTCGGTCGAGGCAGTGGTCCCCGGTGCGGGCATCACTGACGTGCGCGACTACACGCATGCGCTGGACGGTTTCGCGATCCAGGCCCCGGCCTCGTCCCTGGACGCCATCAAGGCGACCGAGGGCGTCAAGGCCGCGTTCATCGAGCGCCATCACAAGCCCATGGTCGTCGAGGGCGACGCGGGCGCACTGGGCGCCGAGGCCGTGGACCCGGCCCTGCAAAACGCCTCCTCCCTGGAGATGACACGCGCCAATCAGACCACCCAGAAGGGTGACCGTCAGGTCATCGAGGTCATCGATACGGGTATCGAGGCCACCCACCAGGCGTTCTCCGGCTCCATGGACGGCGTGGACGTGCGCCTGAGCCAGAGGGACGTCGAGGCCCTCGTCGGCAAGCTGCCGCACGGAAAGACCGGCGCCTACCTCAACAACAAGATCCCCTTCGTCTTCGACTACGCGGACAACGATGCGGATGTGCTGCCCAAGTCCAGCAAGGACCTGTCGCACGGCACCCACGTCGCCGCGATCGCCGCGGCCAACGCGGCCGACCTGCAGGGCACCGCGCCCCACGCTCAGATCATCGTCGCCAAGGTCGCCGCCGACAAGGAAGGCTCGATCCCCGACAATACCGTCCTGGCAGCCCTCGACGACGCGGTTGTCATCAAGCCCGACTCGATCAACCTGTCCCTTGGTGAAGACGCGGGAATGGGTACCGAGGCCGGAACCATGTACGCGGAGGTGTACAAGAACCTCGCCGCCGCCGGCGTGACGGTGAACGCAGCCGCGGGTAACTCCTACTCCAGCGCGTACTCCAACTACAGCGGCAAGAACAAGCCCTACGCCTCCGATCCCGACGCCGGCACGCTCTCAGAGCCCGCGTCCTACAGCTCGACCTTGGCCGTCGCCTCGGTCAACAACCAGGACGCACTGCCCTACCTGACGGTGGGGGAGCGCCAGGTCGTCTACCGCAAGTCGCGCGGCCTCAAGGACGCCGTCGTGCCGAGCCTCCTCGACATCCCCGAAGGCACCTACACCCTCGTCTACGCGGGCATCGGTGACGCGGCGGCCCTCGACAAGCTCGTCGCCGAGCACCCCGGCGACCTGTCGAAGGTCATCGTGCTCGAAGACCGCGGCGGCTCCGACAGCGCCACCGGCGCGGACATGACCCACGAGGCCAAGGTCAAGGGCCTGACCCAGCTGACCTCCAAGCCCGCCGCCCTCATCATCGGCGACTCCGAGGCGGTCGAAACCCCCTACGTGGCAACGATTGAGGCCACCCACACGATGCCGACCGTGACCATCACGAAGAAGGAGAAGGACGCGCTCCTGGATGCCATCAAGGCCAGCGAGTCCGGCTCCATCACCATCTCCAACCCTCACGCGGGACTCAAGCTGGCCTCGACCAACCCGTCGGTCTCTGACTTCACCTCGTGGGGCGTCACGCCCGACCTCAAGCTCAAGCCTGAGATCGCTGCCCCCGGTGGCAACATCGTTGCGGCTGTCTTGGGCAACACGTACCGGTCCATGTCGGGCACATCCATGGCGACCCCGCAGGTTGCGGGCATCGCCGCCCTCGTGCGCCAGCGCGTGAACGACGACCCGGCATTCGCTGGCCTGTCGGAGGCGGACAAGGCCGCGATCGTCACCACCCTCATGATGGGCACCGCCCACCCGCTGCTCGACATCGACCAGAACGACGGCACCTACTACTCGCCGCGCCGCGTGGGCGCTGGTCAGGTGGACGCGCTCGCGGCGACGACCACAACCGTGTACCCGAGCGTCGCGGGCGCAGAAAACCCGTGGCGCCCCAAGGCAGACCTCGGTGAGGGCACGAACGGGTGGACCTTCCAGGTGACCCTGACGAACGTCTCCGACGCCGACCACACCTACACCCTGGGAGGCCAGGCTCTCTCCGAGATCGTCGAGGGGGGCCTGTTCACCGAGCACTCGAAGAACTGGGCGGGGCAGGGCATCGACCTGACCTACTCCGCTGACTCGGTGACCGTGCCCGCCAAGGGCGAGGCCACCGTGACCGTCACCGTCACCCCGCGCTCGGCCTTCGCCTCGTACGCGAACGCGAATGCTCCTAAGGGCACGTTCATCGACGGTGCCGTCACCTTCACGAGCGCCGACGGGCAGCCCGACCTCACCGTCCCCTACATGGGCTTCTACGGCTCCTGGGGCGCCCCTGCCGTCTTCGACGGCAAGTGGTACGACGGCACGACGAGCACCGCGCACGCCTGCTCCTCGACCCTCATGAACCCCGCGACCG
Source organism: uncultured Actinomyces sp. (assembly GCA_937926415.1). GTDB lineage: Bacteria > Actinomycetota > Actinomycetes > Actinomycetales > Actinomycetaceae > Pauljensenia. The sequence goes on along the minus strand of CALBAF010000358.1, from coordinate 3,316 downwards.
AGGTGCCCCTGGGTGCCCTGAACCCCCTCGCCGGACAGGAGATCGACGACGTGCGCGCGGTCGATCCCGCGTACTTCATCATGTCCCGATCCGCGCTGCCCGAGGCCCCCTCGCGTATCCGGCCGCGCACCTGCCTGCTGCGTAACTCCCCGAAGGTGACTTACACCTACACGAACGAGGCCGGCGAGGTCGTGCGCGAGTACACCTTCGAGCGCGCCCGCAAGTCCCTGTTCAACTACCACGCCAGCAAGGTCGAGCCCATCGAAAGCCAGGAGGGTAACAACCCGGTCTTCGACGGCTTCGACAAGGATGGCAAGGAACTGCCCGCGGGCCGCTACAAGTTGACGATCGATGCGGCCTCGGTCGCCCCCTCGAGCGTTAATTCGCAGCTGACCTGGGACTTCACCCTGGATACCGAGGCGCCCGCCATCTCCAACCTGGCCGTGACGGGCGAGGGCGACGAACGCGTCGTGTCCTTCGACGTCACCGACAACTCGCCGCTGGCCGGCATCGCTTTCTCCGAGTCTCCGACCTCGCGTCGCTACTACGACGAGAAGGAAGCCGTGGGTGCGAACCGTCAGGCCGACGGCACCTACGCTAAGCACTACGAGATCAAGTGGGCAGACCTCATCGACCGCGCGGACTCGTCTGACCCGGCGACCGCTTACCTCTTCGCGTGGGACTGGGGCAAGAACCAGGCCCGCCAGGTGATCCGCTTCCGCACGATCCCGATGACCTCTCTGTCGCTCACTCCGCAGACCTCCGAGGTTGTCGCGGGTGAGACGGTCGCGCTCAGCGCCGCCTTCGAGCCGACGAACGCGAATGTCACTGACCTCGTGTGGACGTCCTCGAACGAGGCCGTGGCAACCGTGAACGACAACGGCGAGGTCCAGACCCTGGCCGCGGGCGAGGCGACGATCACCGCGACCGACGCGTCCCAGCCGAGTCTGTCGGCCAGCGCCCAGGTCCGCGTGCGCACCATCTCTGAGGACGCGGGCATCGAGCTTGCGGACACCAAGGTGACGCTCAAGGTGGGCGAGACCGCCCCCGTGAAGGCCTACCTGGCGCCCTCCCTCAAGGACCGCGCGGTGACGTGGAGCGTGGAACCGGCCGACCTGGCCACGGTCGCCGCCGACACCGACACGCGCAAGGCGACGCTGACCGCCGGCGATCACGCGGGTTCGGGCACGCTGACCGTGACCGTTACGACCGAGGACGGTGCGGCCAAGACCGCGTCTATCCCCGTCACGGTGCGCTCCGCCGATGCGGACGACTTCGAGATCAGCGAGGACGGCGTCCTTGTGAAGTACAAGGGCTCGTCCACCGAGGTCACCCTGCCTGACACCGTGACCTCCATCGGCGAGCGCGCCTTTGCGAGCTCCACCGTGGAATCCGTGACGATCCCCGCTTCGGTGCGCTCGATCGGCCTGGAAGCCTTCATCTACAGCTCGCTGAAGAAGATCACCTTTGTTGACGACGAGGCCCACCCGGCCCAGCTGACCAAGATCGCCGACCGTGCGTTTGCCAACACGAGCCTGGAGGTCATCGAACTGCCGCGCTCCGTGGTGACGATCGGGGCGGAGGTCTTCGACTACAACTCGGCGCTCACCACGATCAAGCTGGGTCCCAACGTCTCCGCCGACGCGGTGACCTCGGGCTACGCCGAGACCACCGCGCTGACCAGCGTCGAGGTCGATCCCGCGAACCCGAACTACGAGAGCGTGGACGGAGTCCTGTACTCCAAGGATCACTCGCGCCTGATCCTGTACCCGGCCGCCAAGAACACCGGCGCCTCGTACACGGTCCTGGACGGGGTCGCGACGATCGCGCCCAAGGCCTTCCAGAAGGCGGGCATCACCTCCGTGACACTGCCCGATAGCCTGCGCGAGATCAAGGACGAGGCCTTCCGCCTCTCCGCGCTCACCTCCGTGGCCCTGCCCGAGAAGTTCGAGACGGTGGGTACCTGCGCGTTCTGCTCGGCAGGCAAGCTCGCGAGCATCGACCTGGGAGGCGCGATCTCCCTGGGCGGCAGCGCCTTCGAGTCCACGAGTGCCAAGGAAGGGGTCAACTTCCGACCCGATCTGAACCGCCTCACGACGATCGGCGACTTCGCGTTCAGCCGCACGGCGCATTCCTCCGTGACACTGCCGGACTCGGTGACCACGGTCGGTGAGCAGGCCTTCTCGGAGAGCACGGCCCTGACCTCGTTCCACATCGGCGCGGGCGTCACCTCCTTCGCCGAGACTGTCCTGTACAACGACCGCAAGATCGCGACGCTGACCGTCGCGGACGGCAACCCGGTCTACTCGGCCGAGCACAACGTCCTGTACCGCAAGGCGGACGACGGCCTGCACCTGATGCTGTCCCCGGCCGCCAACACTCTCACCGACTACACGGTGCGCGCGGGCACGGTAGCAATTGGCGCGACGGCGTTCGCCAACAACAAGACGCTCACCCGCGTCGTCCTGCCCGAGGGCCTCAAGGTCATCGGTGACGACGCCTTCGCGGGCACGACGGCCCTCACCGAGCTGGTCATCCCGGAGTCGGTCGAGCGCTCGAGTGGCGTCACCGGTAACTCCCTGGAGCTCGTCGAGTACGGCTCCAAGGTGACCTCGATCCGCATGGAAGGCAGCTGGGTTCCCATGCCTCGTCGCATCGTCGTGCGCGGCGGCGTGGATGGGTCCTTCGTGTACGACGGTCGTCCGACGAACGGACGCCGCCAGAGCGCATACTTCGGCGAGGGTATGACCCGTGTGTCCTTCGGCGTGGACGTCCCGCGCGTCCTCGTCCTGCCCTCGACGCTGACCCGCCTCGACCTCGAGCCGGAGCTGAGCGACGAGAAGAAGGACGACACCCACGTGTACGTCGCCGCGGCCGAGGGAACGTCGGCGTGGAACGTTGCCAAGGACGCCCTCGAGGCCGCCGGCATCGACCCCACGCACCTGCACACCTACACGGGCGCGTCGATGACGCTGGCGGGTACGAACATCGCCGAGGCCGGTGGCACCTACACGTACACGGGCGAGGTTGGAGCACCGGTCGACGTGACCGCGACGGTGTCCGATGGCATCGCCGGTACGCAGCAGGTCCGAGCTGTGCAGATCGGCGCGGATGGCACCGAGACACTCGTACGCGACTGGACGACGGTGACGGACGGCGGGGACCGCGCTGCGGCTTCCTCGGTGACCTTCCCGTGGACCCCGTCCGCTGCGGACGTGAGCCTGCGCGTCCAGGTGCGCGACGCCTCGTACCTGACGAGCACCCTGATGGTGAAGCTGCCGGGCACCCCCGAGCCGACCCCGGACCCGACGCCTGC
>CALBAF010000357.1 GCA_937926415.1 uncultured Actinomyces sp. | reverse complement strand
GCTTTGGCTCCTACACCCCGCCCGCTGGCACGAGCGCCTCGGGCGGGACAACCGGACTGACAGGGACGAGCGGAGCCAGCGGACTCGGCGGCACCTCGGGGCAGGCAGGTAGCGGTAGCGCTTCAGGTTCCGGTTCCGGTGCTTCTGGCAGGCCCGGCATGGGCGGCTTCATGGGCGCGGGAGCCGGAGCGGGTGCCGGTGCCGGCAAGGACGACAAGAAGGGGCGTCGGCGCAAGTACACGGCCTTCAAGTTCGAGGACGACGAGGACGATGCGCTGCCCCCCGGCTACGTCAATCCGATGTCGCAGACCTACGGGTCCGACAAGGATCTGAAGCCCGCCTCCGCAAAGGACGACGGATGGGATCCCCGCCAATGGTAAGCACGAACTCCGCTTCCAGTCGCCATCCGCGGCTACGCCTTGCAAGCGCGTGTGCGGTGACCCTGGCTCTGTCGGCCGGGGCCATCGCTCTGCCCGCCGTCCCCGCGCACGCGGCCGACCCAATCACGGCAGCCAACCAGTCCTACTTCGCTTACTACAAGCTGGACCAGGCCAGGGCCAAGGGCTACACCGGCAAGGGCGTCACCATCGCACTCCTTGATGGTGAGGTGGACACCAGCGCCCCCGAACTGGCCGGCGCCACCATCATCGACAAGAGCCCCTGCACCGTCACCTCGGGCCTCTTTTCCAAGAGCCATGGTACGGCGTTGGCGTCGCTTCTGGTCTCCAAGGTCTACGGCACTGCCCCCGACGCTACCCTGCTGTCGTACCGAACAAGCTTTTCGCTCCAGGATGATAAATCTGGCAGTGACTGTACCAGCCGCAACGGCATCGCCCTTGAAGACCCCGCTTCCCTGATCAACCGCGCTATCAGTGACGGCGCTCAGATCATCAGTATTTCGTCAACCGACCGGGACTCGACAGACGCGACGAAGTGGGCGATCGCACGAGCCAATGCACAAGGCGTCATTATCGTCACTTCCGTGGGTAACGAAGGAAAAGACGAAACGCTCGACAGCTACTCCAAGTGGTCCGGCGTCGTGGGTGTCAGCGCCATCGACACCACCGGTAAGCGGGCGGAGTACTCTTCATGGGGTTCCGGTGTAACGGTTGCGGCAGTGGGCGGCCCTGTAGTTGCCCACGATTACGAGACCAACGCCAACATCAGCGCGGAAGGCACATCGAACGCCGCACCGCTGGTTGCTGGGTTCTTGGCCCTGGCCAAGCAGAAGTGGCCCAACGCCACCAGCAATCAGCTTCTTCAACTACTGACCAAGACCGCTCGGACCGATCAGGGTGGGTGGAACACCTACGTCGGATACGGAGCTGCTGATCCCGGTGCGATGGTCAACACGGATCCATCCCAGTACCCGGATGAAAATCCGCTGATGGACCCGGCTCGACGCAAAGGCCCCACCACCGAGGAAGTACGCCAATACATCGACGGACTCGTGAACCCTCGCGACATCGCCTTCGACGATTCGTACACCTACCGCGGGGCCGACGAAAGCGTCATCAGCAACACCGACGCCGGCGTGCCAATCCACCTGGGCACCAGCCCCCGCTACCACGCCAAATGACGACTAGCCCAAAGCGACACCGGCGGCTGCGCCTTGCGGGTGCGTGTGCGATGTCCCTGGCCCTGGCGGCCGGGGCCATCGCCCTGCCCGCCGCCCCCGCGCACGCCGCCGACCCAATCACGGCAGCAGACCAGTCCTACTTCGCCTACTATCATCTCGACCAAGCGCGAGCCAAGGGCTACACCGGCAAGGGCGTCACCATCGCACTCATCGACGGCGAGGTCGACACCGCCGCCCCCGAGCTCGCAGGCGCTACCATCATCGACAAGAGTCCCTGCACCGTCCACTCCAGCGTGTATTCCAAGAGCCACGGGACAGCCATCGCCTCGCTCCTGGTCTCCAAGACCTACGGCGTCGCCCCCGACGCAACACTCCTGACCTACCGAACCAGGTTTGAGGATGAGGGCGAAGATGCCGCTGCCGGGTGCCCGGTCCACAACGGTAATGGCATCGAAGAAAACAACTCTCTCATCAATCGCGCCATCAGCGACGGGGCTCAGATCATCAGCATCTCCTCGTCCGACGAAGATTTTGATGAAGCAACCAAGTGGGCGATCGCCCGCGCCAATGCCCGCGGCGTCATCGTCGTCACCGCCATGGGTAACACGGCGAGTAACGAAACGGACACCGGCCTCGCAAAGTGGTCCGGCGTCGTCGGCGTCGGTGCCATCGACACCACCGGCAAGGTAGCCTCCTACTCCTCGTGGGGGCAGGGAACCACCACCGCTGCAGTAGGTGGCCCTATCATCGTCCGTAACTACGAAACAGGGAACAAAGCAAGCACAGACGGCACGTCTTACTCCACGCCCCTCATCGCAGGTTTTCTGGCCCTGGCCAAGCAAAAGTGGCCCAACGCCACTAGCAACCAACTCCTCCAACTGATGACCAAGACGGCGTTGAACAACGAGGGCCGCTGGAACAAGTACACGGGATACGGGGTTGCTGACCTCGGCGCCATGATGAACACCGATCCGTCCCAGTACCCCGACGAGAACCCGTTGATGGACCCCACCATGCACAAGGGTCCCTCCACGGACGAAATCCAGCAGTACATGGACGGCCTCGTGAACCCCCACGACATCGCCTTCGACGATTCGTACACCTACCGCGGGGCCGACGAAAGCGTCATCAGCAACACCGACACCGGCGTGCCAATCCACCTGGGCACCAGCCCCCGCTACCACGCCAAATAGGACAGAAAAGACCCCGCGTCGCCACCGTTTGGTGGTTCGACGCGGGGTCTTTCGTCTCTCGGGATCAGCTCTTCGACGAAGAGTTCACCACAGCAACCACGATCGCCATGATGCCAGAGATCAGGACCAGGATGAGGCCGATCGGCGTGAGGTAGAACAACATAATGACTGCGAGCCAGTACATGCCGTCTCCGCCATCGCCATGATTGCCGGGAATAAGGTCAATGACACCCCAGGCAAGGAAGGGCGAAACCGCTAATAACAGGCCAACTACGAGCAAAATGACCGCCAGCTTGTATGACGTGCGACGACGTGCAGGCGCCGCAGGCCCGTAGACCCCAGGCCCTGGCTGCGGGAAGCCTGCTTGCATCCCGGCATCCGGAGGTATCTGCCCCCAGCTCTGCTGCATGTCGGGTTGCATGGCTTCCACCGGTGCATACTCCACCTGAGGGGGAGCAGGAACCTGCTGGGGGCCGGGCACCTGCTGGGGGTTGTATCCCGGCACAGCGTTCGGGTCGGGGACCTGGGGATTCGGTGTGGTCACAGGCATTCCTTGGGAGGTTATTGGTGGAGGAGCGGAGGTCGTCGGATCCGGAAGGTCCTAGAACAGCGAGATGAAGTAGAAGAACCCGTAGATCAAGAGGATCAGAAGAATCACGAGGCCGACAACCGTGAGCGGTGCAGCGTTCATGAGCAGACCTCGGGTGATGTAGCCGCGCTCGTAGCGGTTCTTCGTCTGCTTGAGCGCGACGAAGCCGAGAACAAGACCGATGATGTTCACCGCGACGACGGGGATAGAGAAGAACCCCGCGATGAAGATGAAGGCGACCGGAGCCAGATCCAGTGCATGCTCACCCCTCGGAATCAGCACGTACACCAGCGTCCCGAAGATGACCAGCGCAAAGACAACGAGTCCGGTGATCCCGAAACCTCGACACGCTGCCCCTAGGGCCTTGCCCCGGCTGCGCCCAGGCACGGCGGGCTGCTGGGGAGCCCGCGCCGGATACCCGTTCAGGCCGGGACCATTCGAATATGGAGTCGTCACAGGTAGTCCTTTATTTGTCGAGGGCAATGGGTCAGAAGCATCCGGGATCAATTAGCCCCTATCAACCAGAGGACGGCCAAGATCTCGGCAACCAGAAACACAATCATCGGGACTGCATTCAGCCAAATCCCCACCGTGCACGCCTTCGCATGACGCGGATCCTGCGCCCGCTTGCGCCCGGCCTTGCCAAGGACAAGGCCGATGATATTCATAATCCCACCCAGGATGTAGAACATCGCAACGATGAGAAAGAAGCCGATCGGAGCAAGAGCCCACTCAACGGAGTCGTCTGCCGAGGCAAGTACGGAAACCACTCCTGCAAACAATCCGATAGCGCAGAGGATGATCCCAATGACTCCGAGGCATGTGGAGGCCACGGCGAGGCCATGCCTGGGCGGAGCCGCAACCGGCGGCGCCGGCTGCATGTCGGCGTAGTCGGCACCCGGCACGGTACCGGGGTAGGCCGGTGCGTTTCCGGGGTAGACCGGTGCGTTTCCGGGGGTGCTGGGCATCCCGGAAACGGGAGAATGAGGCATTGTCATCATCGGTCTTTCACTCGTTGTTCATTACGTCTGAGTACCCACCGGACGGGGTCACCGCGAGCGGCTCCGGGCCGCACACACCAGGATGAGCCCACAGACTGCCAGCATCAGACTAAAGGGCATCACGTACAGGATGATTGCGACGCCCAGCCATGCGCGTCCGTCGCTGGGGTCTCCCGGCATGTAGTCGATCGCGATATAGCCCCCGATCGCCACCAGCATGACGATAGCTGCGAGGACTAAGAAGATGATGCCGCCGATGCTCTTCTTCCGCCGACGGGCGGGCTTCGGCACCGGTTGGGGGTATCCGAGCTGCGCCGCACCGGACTCATACCCCTGTGCGGGGACTCCCTGCGTACGCGCATATTCCGGGGGAATATACGCGTTGGGAACGTTGGGGTTCGGCGTTGTCACACTCGTTCTTTCATGCATTGGCTGTCGCACCCATGCGGGCGTCCGCAACCATCCTAAACCAGAGGTCGCCGCAACCTCTCAGCGTCGCATCGAGGCTGCCACGACGAGGCCGGCGGAAGGCTCGAGGCCTCCTTCGTCACTCAAAGGTGTCATTTCCATCCGAATAGCCACTCGGCGACGCCTGCTCCCAGCACGCTGTAGGCCCCGACAATTACGAGGACAGGGCTCAGACACAGGACCACTCCGCACAGGCTCGCGCTGCGCTGTCTGCTCGACACATCTGATTCACCCAGCTCTGCCCTGGCGATGACGAGGCCGGTGAGACTCAGACAAGCGGTGAGCCCGCCGCCGATCATCGCAATGACACGGTTGTAGACGATGCCGTCAACCTGATGGAAGTCTGGCCAGAGCAAGACAACTACCTCGACGATGATCACAGCGGCGATGGAGATCGCGGTGACAATCCAGGCACCGACACCGCATCTGAGGGACGTCCACCTTCTGCGGGGCGTGCCGGGATACGGCTGTACACCACCGCGTTCAAGATCCGGAGCCTCCATGCCCCCTCCCTCCAAAAGTATTTCAAGAATTGAGATTAATGGAGAGAGGGTGTTAACGCAAGGAGGAACGAGCTGGGGATAGCGCTCTACGAGATTGCGGCAAGAACCACCAGGGGGAGGAAGATAACGCACCAGCACAGGGGCACGTTCAGGACTATTCCTCGCCCGGCAAGCGCCCGCTCGGCCTCACTGTCGGCGTGCCGACGCGCCCGTATTCCCTTGATCAAGCCAGTCAGCTGGGCAATGCCCACCGGGACGCCCATGTAGAGGCAGACAATGATGACAGTGAGGCCGGGCAAGAACGGATCCTCCAATGTCGTAGCGAACTCCTTGAGGACCGCGAACAGACCGATGAGCAACGCTTCACCCATCGTCAGTAAGCCTGCGACCCCCACCCCAACGGATCTCGCGCCCGCGCTGCTAAAGAAACGCTCAAACAGGGAGAAACACCCAAACAGGACCGCACCGCCGCACACAACAAGGAGGGGCACGAGCGCCCGCGGATCGGGGAACAAGCCAACGACGGGGGTGATACAGGCGCAGGCAAGGAAGAAGGCATTCGCACCCACTCCCAGCGCGCAGCGCCCAAGCTCCGCGCGCTCCTCGGCGTACCTTCGCCCCACAAACCCGGCAACGACACCCGCCAGATGAATGGCCCCCGCAACGCCGGCTATGGGCAGGACAGAACGGATGAACTCATCGTCGCTCATCACCGCAAACTCACCGGGAATGACGAGGTGAGCACGGGCGTTCATCTCGTCAAAAACTGAAGTCGACAGGACGATGAAACCCCCGATCAGCACCGCAAGTCCGGTGAGTGCGCAGAACAAGGACAGCCTGTGCATCGTTCGCAACACTCGCTTGTTGGGCGCAGGTGCGGGACCGCTGTGATCATTCATCACTATCTCCATCCGACGCTTCAGTGACCTACTTGAACAACATCAGAACGATCATGAAGGCGGTGAAGACGACGTATGGGCTTGCGTTCAGGAGGATTCCCAACCAGTTGAGCTTCCGCGTCTTCGGCTTCCCCACTGCCCCAACAATCCCGATAACACCGCCGGCGAGGTTTACCGGGCCAATAAACATCAGCGCAAAGAGCGGCAAGAATCCGATCGCTTCCTTGCCACTCGGATCGGGATCAGATGCGCTGGCTCGGATAGCAAACCACATGACCAGTATCGTCAGGCCAATGAGGGCCCACCCGACAGCACCCAAGATGATCGACGCTCGATTCACCTTCTGAGTCACGGGCGCATAGCCCGGAGTATATCCCTGCGAAACCGCCACATTTCCCTGAGGCGTGGGCTGTGCGGGCGCGTAGGGTCCCGAAGGCTGTTGCTCAGGCTGCTGAGGGGAAGGCGTACTCATCTCACTACTCCTGTATGTCGCGCGACGCACTCACCCGAGGAGGGTGCGCAGCACCTGGGCGACCCCGGCCTCGTTGTTGGAGGGGGCGATGAAGCGCGAGGCCTCGACGACGTCCTGCGAAGCGTTGGCCATCGCGAAGGACAGGTCCCCCTCGCTCATCATCGACAGGTCGTTACCGGCGTCGCCGAAGACGGCGGTCTGCGAGCGATCAACGCCGAGGAAACGCTGCAGGTCGCGCACGGCGCTACCCTTGTCGACGCCTCGGATCTGCAGGTCCGCCCAGTTCGCACCGGAAATCGCGTATTGGTGCGTGTCTGCGAAGTTGGCCAGGGTGGCCTCCGCGAGCGCCTCGACCGGGCCAAGGACGAAGACCGCTAGCTTGACGATCGCGTCGTCGATCTCGCCGGCCTCGATCGCGTCGATGATGGCGATCTGGTCATCCACGCGCTTGGTGCGGTGGTAGTAGGGCATGACACCATCGACGAAGCGGTCGTCGGTGCGCTCGACGTAGGCGTATTGCTTGCCGCACATGACGAGGCCTCCATCGATCCCATCCGGACCCGAGGTGGCCTCTCGGACGAGACGGATGACCTCGCGCACCGTGGGGGTGTCCACCGGGTGGGAGGAGACCTCGACGCCGTCGCGCATGACGATTCCACCGTTTTCCCCGATGACGGTCATGCCGGGGCGCCCAGGGAACATGTCGATGAGGGTCCACACCTGCCGTCCGGACGCGGGCGCGAAGGTGACGCAGCGCGCGTCCATCTGGTCGAGCAGCTCGTCCATGCCAGGCGGGAAGTTCTTATCGTCATCCAGGAGGGTGCCGTCCATGTCGACGGCGGCCAGGCGCAGGTCGGCGCCCGCGTAACGCGCGGGGTCAGTGGGGGTCATCATGGGTCCATTGTGCCCGACCGGTGGCCCTGACGCTCACACCGGGGACGAGGCCAGGGCAACCTCACGCTGCCGGGCTCAGCCAGGCACAAGCTCCTAGTTCTTGCCGCTGCTGGTATAGGACAGCATCTGCGCGAATCCGATGATGAAGGCGAGGCCGAGAAGAATGAGACCTGGAGGGGTCAGATGGTAGAGGGCCCACACGAAGGCCCAACCCGCTGAAACATCATCGGCACCACCTCGACCGACGGTTGCGTCGACGTACGCTGAATAGACGAACGGGCTGATCATCAGCAGAAGCCCAATAGCGCCAAGGATGAGCGGAATCTTGTAGTTTCCACTGTTCTTCGTCGAAGGGGACGCTCCGCCGGTCGACTGGCTGCCCTCAGGGTGCGACTGTTCACCCGAATCCCCCTGGAAGGACTCGTCGAAGCGGTTAGCCGTATCGTCACTGTCACTCATACCGGATCCTTTTACTGCCCACTGTTGGGATGATAACTATCGCCACCATATCGCAAGAGTCGCGGCGCGCGGCTAAATCCCCTCAGAGCACCTGCTCCTTATCCTTCCTCTTCTCGAAACGCATTACGACGAAGGCACACAGGAACGCAAGGAGGCCGAACGGAGCGATAAGGAGCAGCGCGAAGAGGAAGGACAAGTTCATGGAGACTGCGGGCGGGTTACTATCCACACCAAGATAGCTGACGAGCCAGGCCAACGGCGGCAGGTACAGCATGCTTCCGGTGAGGACGAAGCCCAGAATGACGCAGACGCGCACCACACTCGAACCCTGACACCGTTTCTCGCGGATCAACTCACCAGCATTGTCCGAAGTTCCATCGGTCAACATGACCCGCGCCTCCACATCGGCGGCCTTTCTCTCACGGCTTTTCGTTGCCACGACGTCGGCAGCCAGAGCCAGGAAGGCAACAAATACTACGGGGGCGGCGATCAGTAGAAAGCCGACGAAGAACACGACACCTCCAGATGATAGAACCGACTCCGTATCAGTCCTCCGTTCCATTCAGGAGAACGCCAACGTCGGCTTAGCCCCACCATATCGCAAGAGTCTCGGCTCTTAGTACGCGCATGGGCAGTCTTAGCGCCCCTGATCCCGCTCCGCGCCCTTGACGGCGAGATGCGCGATGAAGGCGCACAGGAAGGCAAGAAGGCTGAACGGAGCCACGAAGATGAGGTACAACAGGAACATAAGGCCAGCATCAGCTTCTGATGCATTGCCACCCGAAACAATAGGGTCTACCAGGAGCACCAACAGCGGCCAATAGACGACGCTTCCCAGGATAACGAATCCCAAAATAAGGCAGTAGCGCACCACCTTTGAGCCGCGGCGTGATTTCTGGACGCTCAGTGCGCCTTGAGGATCCCAACCAGCTCCGTAGGCCTGTGCGGCCCACGCCGCCGCTTCGGCAGCCTTCCTCTCGCGCCTCTTCGTCACCATTGCATCGATTGCCAGCGCGATGAGGAAAATAATGAGGATGGGGGCGACAAGTAACAGCACGCTATCCAACTGAAGCAACCTCCAGATCATGAAGCCGCTTCAACGGCCTTCTATTCCATTAGGGAGCACACCGGGGCACCCCAGAACTCGCACCCTAGCACAATGGCCGGAACGAGCGTCACGATTGCTATCAGGGCCACGACGCGTGTGAACAACAACCGTTAGCGTCCCCGTTTCCTCTCCTCTTCCCACTCGGGGAGCTTCGCAAAGAAGGCGTACAGGAAGGCAAGAAGACTGAATGGAGCCACGTAGAGCATGGCGAAGAGGCCGATCCAACCGCTCATGCCATTCGGCTGACCGCTGACGACATCTATCAGTTCGGCTAACAGCGGCAAGTAGACCACACTTCCGAGGAGAACGAACCCCAGAATGACGCAGAAGCGCACAATGTTCCCGTCGCGCCCCCTCGTTGTCCTCTCATCGATGGCCAGAACCGCCGATTGAATCAACAGAATGATGCCGACTACCGGAAGCACGAAGAGTGGGAGGAGCAACTCCTCCCAGGGCATGAAGTCACTACCAAATACACTCTGTGCTGCATTCAGGCCAAGCCCAACCAACACGGGAATAACAGTGAGCGCCAGGCCGACCTTCGCGCACATCGCAGCCCAGCTTTTTTCTTCTGCGGGCGCGGCGCACCGCCTCGCTGCGCAGGATCCTGACTCCCTTCGGTCGAGATGCGGGCGCCGCTCTGCGCAGAGTCGCCCTCAACGCCTGTCACTGCCTCGTTGCCACTCATATCAGCCCTTTCGCTGCCCGCCGGGGTTGGCTCAGGACCACCACCATAGCGCAGCCGCAGCGGGGGCCAGCACGGCGACCATCAGGGCCGCGACGCGCGGGAAGCGACGCGTCCCCATGGACAGTGGGCATCGGGTAGAGGCCGACAGGGAGAAGATCTCCTCGTCAAGCTCAGCTCTCGCGCGCATGCTCGGGCGCACGGCAGGTGGGTACGAGGGCGGCGCGGGGCGCCGGCGACGCGTAG
>CALBAF010000356.1 GCA_937926415.1 uncultured Actinomyces sp. | reverse complement strand
GCCACCGACTCCTGGCGCGAACGATCGGAGCCGGCGACGACGGTGAGGTCGTCGATATCGGTCAGGGCGCGCTGAAAATCTTCGATCGACGAGGCCGGGGCTGATGATGCGGATCAACTGCGGCAGGGGCGCGCCTCCCGCGTGACATCAGCGCGCAGGCTCCTGGAGGCGGTGGCGACCGCGGAGGCCGCCAGCAGGGCAGCCCGGTAAAGATAGTGGGCGGTGAAAGTGCTTGACAGCGCCCCCCCTTCGTGGATAATGAGGAAATAGCGAAGGTCGCTATCTCTGATTCACAAGGTCGTGATCGCTATGTCCACCATTGAGCAGAACCTTATCGGCAACACTGCAGGGCTTTCGCGGGTCGACAAGGCACTCCGCTGGTTTTTCCTCCTGTCCTTGATCGGGCTGACTATCTATTCGATCGGCGGCATCTTTTTCGGGACGGGCGTTCCACTGAGGAACGACGGGCTCGCCATGACGGTGGCACTGCTCGCTTATCTGACTCCAGGATATTCACGCACGATTCCCGGTGTTCATCGCTTCCTTCGAGCCTGCGAGTGGGCGGTGATGGGCTGTTCCCTCGTATGCACCGCCGCTGTCATCATCGGTGATGTCACGAGCGGAGGCATCGACCCCGAGCCCTACAACATGCCATGGAACGTCGCGATGGGTGCCGCGTTCGCTGCCCTCTGTTTCTTCGTGGTGCTCCTCATCGCAAAGGACCGCGCCCGCAGGCGCGGACCGATCCACCCAGCCTGATAGCCTCACACCCTCATGTCGTAGCCGACAGCGGCCATGTCTCGCCCCTGTTTGAGACGTGGTCGCGTCGCGCCGTGCCCCACTAGAGTGATGGGCATGTCGAATCCCGAAAACTCCTCCCCGGAGCGCCCCGAAATCGAGCAAATAATCCGCGTTCTCTTCATTGTTGCTCTCATCGCCATCGTGTTTCTCATGGTGTACTCAATGACCGAACTCGGCCGTTTGAGGACTTCTTCCTTCACCTTGGGCATCTGCGCAACCTTCTTTGGCAGGCAGCTGCCGGGATCTGCGCGCCGGATCTTCTGGACAACTCCGGCTTATTTCGTCGTCGAGCGTATCGGCCTCGTCTGTGCGGGCCTGTGCGTCGTCACCGCGATGGTGAGCGCGTTCGTGCCCCTCACAGACGACCTGACGGCCTACCGCCACTCAATGATGACGACTTCCGTACTGGCCATCGTCACCATGGTGATCTTCTTCTACCTGCGCCGCAAGGCCCGCTAACCGCGCCGCGCC
>CALBAF010000355.1 GCA_937926415.1 uncultured Actinomyces sp. | reverse complement strand
GGTTCCCGCTCACGATCAGCTCGTCCCCGACGCTGAGCCCCGAGGTCACGACGACCCTGCCGCCGCGCCCCGAGCCCGTCGTGATCGTCACGCTCCGCGCCACGTCGCCGGAGGCGATGTAGACCGACTGCGCGTTGCCCCTGTAGATCACGACATCGGACGGGATGACGATGACGTTGTCCTTCTTCTCCACCAGGAAGCGCCCCTCGACGTAGGTCCCGGGCAGCACGCCGGCGTCCTGCTTCAGCCCCACGACCACGGGATACAGCCCCGAACCGCTCTGCGCCTCGGGGCTGACGCGCTTGACCCAGCCGACGCTCCGCGTCCCGTCGACGTAGATATCCACGGAGGTCTGCTTGTTGATGTTGAAGATGTCCTTCTTGGAGACCATCAGCTGCGCCTCCATCTCCGAGGGATCGACGATGGAGACGAGCGGCTTGCCCATCTCCGCTACCTCGCCCGGCTCCACGTTGCGGGCCGAGACGATCCCGTCGATGCTGGCCTTGAGCTCCGTCCTCAAAAGGGTGGACTGCGAGCTCCTCAGCCCCGCCTCCTCCGACTTCAGGGCCGCATAGGCCTTGTCCACCTCGGCCTGCGAGACGCCGCCCTTCTTCCTCAGCTCGTTCAGGCGTTTGTAGTTCAGCTGGGCCTCGTCGTACCCCGTCCGGCTGGCCTGCGCCCTGGCCGTTCTATCGGCGGCCAGGAGCGAGACCACGGTCTGTCCCTTCTTGACGCGGTCACCAACCTGGACATGGACGGCCCTCACGATCTCCCGCTCGAAGGTCGTGACGTCCTGGGTGTGCACGGCCTTGGCCTGACCGTAATAGCTGCGCCAGCTCTCCCATGAGCCGGGCTTCAGGACCGTCGTGGTGACCGGAAAGCTGATCTTCTCCGCCGCCTCCAGGGACTTCAGGTTGGCCTCATCCTGCGAGAGCCTGGCGTTCACGGCAAGCCACACCGCCGCCCCCGCGAGCGCCAGTAGAGACACCCACAGCACGAACCTCAGTTTGTTCAAATACGATGCCAAACGTCTCCACATACTTCATTCCTCCCCACAAACAAGACGACGACGGCCCTTCACGGGGCCAGCATCCTCCGGCTCAGATCGTTCATGACCTCCAGATACCGGTGGGATATCCGCTCCACCTCGTCGTCCGCACACGTTCCGCCGCGGCACATCACGCCGAACAGTTCGAGGTTCATCACCTTTCCGACGGCCCATATCAGGCGCTGGATCGTCACAGC
>CALBAF010000354.1 GCA_937926415.1 uncultured Actinomyces sp. | reverse complement strand
CGCGTGCAGCTGCACTCGGCTCCCACGCGCCTGGCGCAGGCGGACGCCTTCACGCGTTCGCTCGCCGAGGTGGCCACGTGGGACTGGTGCGGGGCCACGCTCGTCATCGAGCACTGCGACAAGTACATCCCCGAGCAGAACCCCGAAAAGGGTTTCCTCTCCCTCGAATCCGAGATCGACATCGTCTCCGAGGCCGGCATCGGCATCCACCTCAACTGGGGCCGCTCCGCCGTGGAGGGACGCAGCGCGGACACTGCCTACGAGCACGTGCTCGAGGCCGGCAAGCGGGGTGTCCTGGACGGCATCATCTTCTCGGGCGCAGGCCCGGAGGAAACCCAGTACGGCTACTCCTGGATCGACGGACACCTGCCCGCGCAGGCCGACGAACCGACCTCGCTCATGGACGAGGCCGAGATCGCCCGCTGCGCACAGGCCGCCGTCGAGGGTGGAGCCAAGTACCTTGGCGCGAAGGTATGCGTCCCCAAGGACGCATCCCTCGAGCAGCGTCTGGCCATGCTGACCAACATCTACCGGGCCTGCGGTCTCGGCGAGTAACAGCGTCGCCGGGCGTCGCTCTCGCATTTTGTGAGCGTGCGGGAGGCGCCCGGCGCGAGACGCAAGTGTGAGGGAGGGGCGGATGCCAACCGGCATCCGCCCCTCCCTGCGTCATGTCGAGGACCCTCCGATGTGTCCCTCGCGTCGGACTCGCGACTAGGGCAACGCGAATCGCGCCCGGAAAGCGGGGGAGGGGGAAAGGTACTGCTCGACGCAGGTGCGGACGGCCTCGGCGTCGATGTGTGGATTCGTGAAGAACTCCTCAAGGGCCGGATTGTCGTCCTGCGTGATCGTCTCGTACGTTCCTTCCGGCGAATAGTAGAAGATGTTGCGGCTCAGAACGGCGTCCGGGTCCTGCATGATCGTGGCGATGACGGGGAGGCGGCTAAAGTCCGCGAGGGTCGTGAGCTGTTCCGAGATGTTTGCGGGGTCGGCGGGGGCGTAACAGATCATGTGGTTCGCCGGGATCATAAAGAACAGGCCGTGCGGCGCATCAATGAGGAAACGCGACATGAGCTTGGGCATGTTCGCGACTTTCGCCGTGACGAACGGGGATTGTGCCGACATGCAGGTGAACGGCCCGTACTGCCGGATGTGTTCGATGGGGATGTCGTCGGTGTTTGTTTGCGCGTAGTCGAAGAGCTCGTCGACGCTCATCGAGCACTGAGCCAGCTGCTCATCGATCAGCCTGAACTGGGGGGTCTCGTAGTCGAGACTGAGTGTCAGCGCGAGTCCGTCGGGGAATTTGCGGGCATAAGAAAGGTGAGGGTGTGCGGCAGCGTCCCCAGCGCAGAACAGGGTGCGTATGAGTCGACGTAGCTCGTCGGGTTTGTTCAGGATGGTCTCGCCGATGCGTGTCCGCTCGATGAGGTACGGGACCCACGGATCCATCAGATCTCGGTGCGCGTCCGGTTCCGTAGATATCAGGTTGGTCACGAGTGCGTGAATGCTGCACTTCACGGAATCGTTGAGGAGGAGGAATATCGTGCCCTCGTCTTTTTTGAAGCCAATCTGAACCGTGAGGCCGGCATCTTCGAGCTTGCCCGTCAGATAGGGCAGGGCCTTATTGAATACGTATTCGGGATCCATGGGGCCACTGTAGAGGGTATGCGGGTGTGCTGCATCGGCGCTCGGTGCTGCGTCGGTGCCGCGCGGTATGTGCAGAGGTGAACTGTCGATGGATGCTTAACGGGAGGGATCGATGCTCAGCTGCTCGGTGAGGAAAGAGTGCTCTCCCGCATCGTCGCGCCAGTAGACGAGCGTCGCGCGGGATTCCTGCTGCTCTCCAAGGCTCTGTGCCAGCTCCTTGAAGGCCTCCAGCTTCGAACCGTGTTCATCGATGAGGGTCTTTTCGTTTTCGAGGATCTTCTCGCGGCGCTGTTTCAACGCCGGGAAATCGTGAGCTGGGCGGGAGAAGGGGATCTTGTCCCACGACTTCTTCTGCTCGGCCTCCTCGTACTCGGTGATCTTGGCCTTCACTCTCTCCGACAAGTTCTTCAGTTCGCTCCATTGGTCGTTGGTGTGAGCGATGCACTCTGTCAGCTGCTGCGTGCGTTTGGTGACCAACGCCGGGCATTCCTGCAGGGCGAGCGCTACGTGCAGGGCGTGCACCTGGACCTCGGTAATGTATGCAAGCCCAGCAGCGTTGACATCACGGATGACATCCTCGATGGGCGTGTCGGTCTCCAGAGCGCGGCTTTCCGCGGACAGGAGCAGTAGCTCCTGGCGTCGCGCGACGGCCGCGAGGGATTGTTCGGCCACCGCGAAACGGGCCGTCATAGATGGGGTAAAGTGCCCGAGCTCGCCGTATTCCTCGGTGATGTCACCCAGAGTTTTCGAGGCAGCGATGAGTCCGGCGATCTGCGTGATGTCCGCGCGCACGAGGAGGTTGGTGAGAGAGTTCGCGATAGTGTCCAGCTTGGCGTTGACTGCCTGGAACTGGCGCATGGTCACGGCTGTGTTAACAACCCCCATGAGCGCGAGCGGGGCGACGACAGGGAGCGAGGCGGCGACGGGAATGAAGGGTGCCTGGGCGACGATTCCGCCTGCTCCCATGACGGCGGAACCAACGCCGGAGCCGAGCTGCATGAGCGTTGCGGGATTGGCCGTGGCCATGAAGAGAGTTGGGGCGATTGCCGCGGATGCGGCAGTGG
Source organism: uncultured Actinomyces sp. (assembly GCA_937926415.1). Classification (GTDB taxonomy): domain Bacteria; phylum Actinomycetota; class Actinomycetes; order Actinomycetales; family Actinomycetaceae; genus Pauljensenia. The sequence continues at coordinate 3,252 of CALBAF010000354.1, read as the reverse complement.
AAGCGACGGCGGTCGCCGTCGAGGCTGTCGAGCCGAGGATCTGAGGGGAGACTGCCCTGGCGTCGGGCGTGTACTTGCCTGTCGTGGCGAGGCTATTCGTCAAGCTTGCGATGAGGGCATCACGCGTGCGCCCGGTGACGGCGATGAGCCCTTGGCCTGGCTGACCGTCGGGCGTCGCGATGGTGAACTGGACGTCGTGTGGGGTGGGCGTTAGCTCGTTGTCGCTCATGGCACTCTCCTGCGAAGGTCGGAATACGCCCCATCATAGTTTCCCCGTCACTATTTGTGGTGTTTCCGGTGCGACGGTGTCAGCAACGGGTGTGTGCGTCTCCTACGCGCGCCTGGCCACCGACGAGCGCCACACCGGGCGCGTCGGGATCGTCGCGATCGGGGTGCCGTCCGGGGTCTCCTCGTCGATGGATGCGCTGGGGTGAACATCGGTCATGGGGGAGCGCCCCTCGATGACGTTGATGATCGAGGCGACGGCGGCCTCGGTCATGTCTTTGAGGGGCCACTCGACGGTCGTGAGGCCGAGCGTGGAGGCGCTGCGGTGGTCCTGGTTGCCGAAGCCGAGGATCGACAGGTCGCCGGGAACGGACAGATCCAGGTCCGCGGCGGCTTGGAAAACGCCGGGCGCCTGCGAGTCGTCGGCCAGGGCGATGAGCGAGATCGATGGGTCCTCGTCGAGGAGGCGTAGCGCGGCCTGGTAGGCCGTGGTGGGCTCCCAGTCGGGCAGTGAGTAGAGGGTGAACTTCGTGCCAAACGCACTTGCGATCGGGTTTTGGCGCGCGTGGTTCGTGTTCGGGCCAGCCAGGAACACCGCCCGCCCGCTGCCCGTGCCGGTCGATGGGTCCACGAGTGCGCACTCAGCGAGGATGTCGCCCACGCCGGCCCCCTCGTCGATGCGGATGAGGGAGGATTCTGAGCCGGTGGGGTTGGCCTCGATCATGGACATGGCGACGACGGGGATGCCGAGGTTGGCGAGCAGGCGCGAGGTGAAGGCCTCGGCAGACGTGGTCTCGCGGATGATGCCCGCCAGCTGGGTGTCGCCCAGAACCCCGCGGATGACCTCCGCGTCCGAGGCTCCGTCGCCGGACTGGAAGAGGGGGAGGAGCAGGTAGCCGTGGCGCTGAATGTCGATCATCGCGGTCGTGAGGACCGTGTGGACGACGGGTACGAAGGGGTCGTCGGGCAGCTCGGCCATGAGGAGAGCGATGAGGTGGGACTTGCCGCGGCGTAGAGACCGGGCGGCCGCGTTGGGGATGTAGTTGAGCTCGCGTGCGGCAGCTTTGACGCGGTCGATCGTGGCGGGCGCGATCTTCACGTCCCGGCCTCGTCCGTTGAGGACGAGCGAGACGGTCGACGGTGCGACGCCTGCCGCGCGGGCGACGTCGGCCCGGGTTGCGCGCTCCATGCTGTGGCTCCCAATCCTCGGTTGCGTTTCGTTGAAACACAACAACTATAACGTGTTAGTCTTATCTCTGACGATCGGAGTTTCGACGACGACACCCGAAAGGCACAGAGACGTGATATCGATACTACCTTCCTATGCTCCCGGCGCAGGCACGCTTGTGCCTCCGCGCGCGCACCTCGCTGATGACTGCGGGGTGCTCAGCCTCGATGGTATGTGGAGCTTCGCCTATCACCGCACCGACCCCGCCCCCTTTGTCAACGTTGAGCAGCCCTGGGATGAGCCCGCAGTCGCCGACGACGCGGACACCATCGACGTGCCCAGCCACTGGGTCCTGCGAGGCGACGGCGCCTACGGTCACCCCGCCTACACCAACGTCGACTTCCCCTTCCCGGTCGACCCGCCGTTCCCGCCCGACGATAACCCGGTCGGCGACTACCGCCGCACCTTCGAACTCCCCGCCGACTGGCAGGGCAGCCACGTGCGCCTGCGCTTCGACGGTGTTGAGAGCCAGGCCAGTGTGTGGGTGAACGGCGCGTGGGTCGGTATGGCCCGCGGTTCGCGCCTCGCCCACGAGTTCGACGTGTCAGCGGCCGTGCGCCCCGGCGTCAATACGATCACCGTGCGCGTCCACCAGTTCAGCCCCGGCTCCTACCTCGAGGACCAGGACCAGTGGTGGCTGCCCGGCATCTTCCGCTCGGTGAGCCTGCGTCGCCTCGCTCCCGGCGCCATCGAAGACCTGTGGATTGACGCCGACTACGAGGCCGGGGTGGGCTATGTGACCATCGAAGCCCGGGTGCTCGGCGCCCAGGAAGCTTATCTGTCCGGGAACCTCAGTATTGACGGCCTCTGGTCTTTCGGCTGCTCGCTCGAGCGGGGCGACGACGGTCGCTACCGCAGTGGCCGCATCGAAGTGGGGAGCGTGCGCCCGTGGAGCGCGCAGGACCCAGCCCTCTACGAGGCGCGTGTCAGTGTTCAGGGTGTGGGTGGCCTCGACGCGGGCGAACGCTGCCTGCGCATCGGCTTCCGTCGCGTGTGCATCGAGGGCGGCGTCCTGATGGCTAACGGTGAGCCCCTGACCCTCAACGGCGTTAATCGTCACGAGGTGCGCGCCGCCGAGGGGCGTGTTTTCGACGAGGCCTGGGCGCGCGAGGACCTCGCCCTCATGAAATCCATGGGAATCAACGCGATCCGCACCTCCCACTACCCACCCCACCCCCGCTTGCTCGACCTGGCCGACGAGATTGGCCTGTGGGTCATGCTCGAAGGCGACATCGAAACCCATGGATTCGAGGGCGTGGGGGAGTGGGTCGACAACCCCTCCGACGATCCGCGCTGGGCCGATGCCTACATGGATCGAACTGTGCGCGCCTTCGAGCGCGACAAGAACCACCCTTCGATTATGAGCTGGAGCCTCGGCAACGAGTCCGGCACCGGCGCGAACCTGGTCGCCTGTGCCCGCTGGATCCATGAGCGCACCGGTTCCCGGGCGATCGTTCACTACGAGGGCGACCATGCCCTCGAATACGCGGACATCTACTCGCGTATGTACCCGACCCTGGAGGAAGTCGCCGCTGTCCTCGACGAGAGCGATCCCCACGCCGAGGTCGCCGTGCCCACGCACGTCGCCGCGCGGGTTGACGACGCCGCGCGTGAGCGCATCCGCCGCGCCCCCTACATCATGTGCGAATACCTGCACGCGATGGGAACCGGCCCCGGAAACGCCGCTGGCTACGCCGCGCAGATGGACCACCCCCGCCACGCCGGCGGATTCGTGTGGGAATGGCGCGATCATGCCCTGTGGCGCACCCTCCCGGATGGGCGACGAGTCCTCTCCTACG
>CALBAF010000353.1 GCA_937926415.1 uncultured Actinomyces sp. | reverse complement strand
GGCACCGAGCGAAGCGAGGCCGCCTAGTCTCGCGGGCGGCCGGGGCCTCCGGCGCCTGGAAAACCCGTGGAGCCAAGAGCAATATGCGACATCATGCTGGGCTGCCGCCCACCGGCACACACAGCGGCCAGGTCCGGCGAGGCGGGCCCTGCGGTATGCAGAGCGGGTGGGCCCTGCGGTACGAACAGCAGCCGCGGCCTCGTCAGTCGGAGGTCGGCAGATCCAGGGACTCGACGGCGGACTCGAGCGAGGAGGTCGCCTCCTCGTCCTCGTCCGAGTCGGTGTCTTCCTCGATCTTGCGAGGCAGGACGCCGGTGGATGTCGCTTCGTCGTCCGGTGAGGCGACGGGGACGCGCTTCTTGATCGAGCGGCGCTTGATGATCAGCGTGCCGGTCGTCGTCGTGGAGTCTTCCACGACCTCGTCGGTGTCGTCCGTGTCCTCGGTGTCGTCCGTGTCTTCGGCCTGGGCGGCCTGGCACAGCTGGGCCTTCTCGCGCTCGAGGCGGGTCAGCTCGACCTCGAGGTTTGCGCGGGCGGTGTCCTCCCACGCGGAGCCGAGGGGGGACTGGTAGATCGTCTCGTAGCTCAGGAGCTTCTTGACGAGTGCCATACGAGCCTTGGTGAACTGCAGATCGTCGAGCTCGCTGAGTTCGGCGCGCAGCGACGTGCGGAGCTTCTTGTAGTCCTGCGGGCTGCAGGCTAGGACCGCCAGGTCCGCGTCGACGAGCACCTGCGCGTCGAAGTCGGTGCGAGGTGCGCGGTGGCGCGTGAGGAACGCGATCAGCTCGTCGATGCGGGCGACGACCTCCTCGGGAACGCCGAGGTTGGTGAGGCGGTTGTGCGCGTGGTCGATGCATCGGGTGGAGGCGAAGTTTGCCTGGAATCCACCGAGCTTGATGTCGAGAGCCTTGTTGAGGAAGGCACCGTGGTACCACGCGGCGACGCGCAGGATGTCGGGATCGTGCGCGGACGATGAGATTTCATCGATATGGGTGAGCGTGTTCATGAGCCGACGCACGTTGTGCAATTGGCGTTCGGGCGCGCTCCAGCGCTCCGCGAGGTCGACGCTCTCTTTTTCGAGGTCGGACTGGGTCGCGGTTGCGCCGATTTGCTGCATGGCGTCAACGAAAGACGTCAGCAGCCACTGAGGTGCTTGAGCACCCATGGGCCACTCTCCTTGCTGAGGAATACCCGAGCCATGCTAGTGCGCTTTTGAGCGAAGGTCACGTTCGTTGGTAAAAAATCGGGGAAAATCCCGAGAGATTTCTGGTAACTGGCAGTTGGAAAATGGCGAAAATAGGCGAAAAAGTGGTGTGTGATGACCGGCGCGTTAGGTCTTTCACGCTAAGGGAAGTTCGATGCGCACGGTGAGGCCGCCGCCTTTGGTTTTCGTGAGCGACGCGTTGCCCTTGTGAGCCGCGAGGATGCCGGAGACGATCGCGAGGCCGAGGCCGGAGCCGCCGGACTTGCGGTTGCGCGATGTATCCGCGCGGTAGAAGCGTTCGAAGACGCGTCCGCGGTCAGTTTCGTCGATGCCGGGCCCGTGGTCGCGTAGCTCGACGATGGCGGTGTCGCCGCTGCGTCCGAGGGCGATTTCGACGGGGGTGCCCTTGGGGGTGTAGCGCACGATGTTGCCGATGAGGTTGGTGAACACCTGCGAGATGCGGTCGCGGTCGCCGGGGACGATGAGGGTCATCGGGGGTGTGCGGCTGTTGATGCCGGTGAGTCCGACCGTGCGCGTGGGGTCGAGGGCTTGGAGGTCGAAGACGGCGTTATCGGCGAGCTTGACGAGGTCGATCTCGGTGATCTCGAGAGGGCGGCCTTCGTCGAGGCGCGCGAGGGTGAGGAGGTCTTCGACGAGAGTGGCCATGCGTGAGGATTCGGAGCCGATGCGGCCCATGACTTCCTCGATGCGCTCGGCGGGGACGCCGCCCATGGCGTAGAGCTCGCAGTAGCCGGAGATGGCCGCGAGGGGGGTGCGCAGTTCGTGGGAGGCGTCGGAGACGAATCGCTTGATCTTTTGTTCCGAGGCCTGGCGGGCTTCGAAGGATTGCTCGACCTGGGTGAGCATGGCGTTGAGGGAGAGTGAGAGTGAGCCGACCTCGGTGGTGGGCGGGTGCGGAGTGACGCGCTTCGTGAGGTCGCCGGCGGCGATCTTTCCGGCTGTGGATTCGATGGAGCGCAGGGGGAGGAGGGCGCGGCGCACGAGGATGCGCCCGGTCCAGCCTCCGATGAGGACGATGATGATGCCGGCGACGGCGAAGTACGACGCCGTGGTGCGCAGGGTGTGCTGCAGGTCCGACAGGGGCAGGGCGATCGTCATGTATCCGGAGAACTGGCCGGAGTTCTGCTCGTAGACGGGGACGACGAGGGCGCGCCATCCGAGGCCGGCCTTGGAGGAGGA
>CALBAF010000352.1 GCA_937926415.1 uncultured Actinomyces sp. | reverse complement strand
GGTCCACACCCCCCTGTGTGTCGCTAGCTAGCTAGGCTCAGGCGTCAGCCTGCTCCTTGCGGCGCTTGTTGGCCAGCGCGATCGCACCGGAGCCACCCACGAGGAGGGCGCCAGCGCCGATCAGGACGCCAACACCGGCAGCACCGGTCAGCGGCAGGTTGAAGCCACCGCGCTTCGGGACGTCCTTGACGGTCGTCTCGAGGGTGTACTGGTTGTCAGCGGTGGAGTTGGACTCCAGGACCTGGAAGGCGATCGGGCGAGGCTGGAGCTCGAAGCCCTCGGGGGCCTTGGTCTCGACGAGGCAGTACCAGCCGCGGTCAGCCTCGGCGACGGCAGCGTTGTTCGCCCAGTCGTTGTTGCGCAGGCCGTCGATGGTGACCTCACCGTTGGCGTCGGTCACGTAGGTGTCCTTGCCGGCAGGCGAGAGCTTGGTGTCCAGGGCCGCGTCAACGGACTCGAAGTTCTTGGTGGGCTTCGTCTGAGGCGTGCACTTGTAGACCTGGAACTCGGCACCCGCGAGCTTCTTGGTGTCCTCCACGGAGGAGACCTTCGTGATCTTCACCTTGCCAAACTTGGAGACGACCTCGGAGTTCGGGTAGTCCGGCGGGGGAACGGTGCCGGAGTTGGGGGTCCAGCCGTTGGAGGGGGCGTTGGGGAGCAGGATGGCCTTGTTCTTGAACAGGCCGTCAGCCTCAACCTTGTCCTTGACCTTACCGGCCAGGTCCATCTGGACCTTGGTGTTGTCGTCCTTGCGGTTGGCAACCAGCTTGGCGCGACCAGCAGCGGTGAACTCGGCGGTCCAGAACTTGGTCTTTCCGTCGGTGCCGTCAGCGGCGACGAGCGTGTAGTCGGTGCCCTTGGCCAGGGCGACCTCGCCGGTCTTGCCGTTGATGATCTTCAGGGCGATGTCGGCCTCGGGCAGCTCCACGCGCTTGTCGTACTGGTCGACGACGTCGTAGTAGTCGAGGGCCTCAACGGCGGGGATGTCCGACTTGATGGTGTAGGAGATCGCGGAGCCGATGGCGGGGGTATTCTCGTCGGCGACGGTCTTCTCGATGCCAGCCTTGGAGTTCTTCGGGTAGGCGTGGACGTCGTAGACCCACTTGTT
>CALBAF010000351.1 GCA_937926415.1 uncultured Actinomyces sp. | reverse complement strand
GGGCCGTCGGAGACCGTGTAGGTGAACTGGAAGGATCCCGGCACCGAGCCCGTGAACGTCAGCGTGCCGCGCGAGAGGTCAGCAGAGACCGAGGTGCCCGCCGGGGCCGTGCCCGCGGCCACGAGGGACAGGGGGTCGCCGTTGGGATCCGTGTCGTTGGCGATCGGGTCGATCGTCAGCGGCTCAGCCACGCGCGCCACGTAGAAGTCGGCGCGTGCCACCGGCGGCACGTTGCCCGCCTCCTGGACGCTCACCTTCAGCTCGCCGGTGGTCTCGGCGTGTCCGTCCGACAGGGTCACGGCGATCGCCTTGACACCAGCGCCCGAACCCAAGTCGCGGATCTGGACCGTGCCGTCCTCGGAGAACTGCACGGCCATGCCCTCGGGGGCCGTCGCCGACATCAGGTAGAACTGGTCGCCGTCCGGGTCGATCCAGTCCGACAGGAGGTTGTACTCGACCTGCGCGTTCGCACCCACCTTGATAACCGGGTGCTTGAGCTGGCGCGGGCCCTCGTTCTGGCTCCACGGGTGGATCGTCAGCGTCACGTTCGCCGTCGCGCCCGCGAGGCCGTCCGAGGCCTCGTACGTGAAGGAGGTCGATCCGCTCGTCATGCTCTCGGGGACGTCCGTGATCTGCAGGGCCCGGCCGCCCCTCGTGCGCACAATCGAACCGAACTCGGGGTTGGTGACCGCGCGCGCCGTCAGCACGTCGCCGTCGTCGTCGGAGTCGTTGTCGAGGACGGGCAGCAGCGTCGAGCGGCCCGGGCGGATGCCAAACTCGTCATCCACGGCCTCGGGCGGCGTGTTCTTGTCCTTGTGCTCCGGCTCGGAGACCTGCTCACGCTCGTCGGGGGTCGGAGTGTCCTCTTCCTCCTGCTCCTCGGTGGGGGTCTGGTCCCAGTTGCTGACCACGACCATGTTCTTGTCGGGCAGCCACAGCGTGCCCGTCGAGACGTCGTTGAGGACGATGCGCGTGCGGTTCGTGCGGAAGACGGCGGAGGAGGCCTCGGCCAGGCTCGGGACCGTCTGCGCCTGGTTGCGCGTGGAGTCCGTGCAGGTGCGCACGAACGCGCCCGAGCCCGCCCACGCACCGTAGGAGCAGCCACGGTGGAAGACGGGGGCCGCAGGGGTGCCCTTCTGGCCGCTCTCCGAGGCCTCCTGGCGCTCGATCGCCTTGCCGTTCAGGGGGACGGACACCAGCTGGTCGCCGGTCGCGAGGAGGACCGAGGCAGCCTCGTCGCCGGGGGCCTGCAGGACGGCGCCGCTCACGTGCTCCTCGGACAGGTCGCGCAGCTTTCCGCCGGGCAGCACGAGCTTGTTGCCGGTCTGGTCGTAGACGACTGGCTTGTCGCCGACCGCAGTGATCGTCGGGGGCCCCGCGGGCGTAAAGTCTTTGATCTCCGTGGTCTTCGCGCGCCAGGCCTGGCCCTCGCTCGTCAGGGTCACGAGCTTGGAGGACCCGGGAGAATAGGCGAAGACCGTGCCCGAGTTCGACACCGTCACGATGCCGTCGCTCAGGTCGTTGGCGACCGCGTCCTCGCGCAGGAGCGACATGGTGGCAGGCTCGTTCGCGCTACCGACCCACAGGAGGCCCTCGTTGGGGTCGAGGACCGCCAGGACGGAGCCGCCCTGGACCTGGACCGCGTTGTCGGGCAGGGTGACGGACTGGCCGAGAGAGAAGGAAGTCGGACGCACCGGGGTGACCGTGCGGCCCACGGTCTCACCCAGAGTCACGTCACCGCCCGCCTGTCCGATGTCGAAGGACGCGGACTTCACCGAGACCGTGCCGTCCAGCATGAGGGCGTCATAGTTGAGGTGTCCGAGGAGCTTGCGGTCCTGGTTCGTCACCCAAATACCGCCGTCGTCGACGCTCACCTGAGTGACCTCGACACCCCGATACACGACCGCGAGTACGCACAGCATCGCGGACACCAATAGGACGGCGAGCGCGGGTATCCGCTTCGACCAGGTGTTTCGCGATCGACGCGCCTTGTTCATGTGGCTTCCTCAGTCTCAATGTGCGCACTGGTGTGGGGCGTTGTCTGTATCCGCGGAGGGTATGGGCAACCATCCCAAGGATACACACCGACCAACCCTATGGATAAACCTCCGAGACAACAACAGGTACCGAGGAATCTGCAACCTGAGGAACGGGGTTCTCGCCGCGATGCATGGCCATTCCGCACGCGCGAGAACCTGACCACAATCGCGCATTTGAGCTATCGTATCTCGTCGGCGAGGCCGGGGCAGGTCCCCGCTCCGCTCTCCC
>CALBAF010000350.1 GCA_937926415.1 uncultured Actinomyces sp. | reverse complement strand
AGCGCGCGGCCCAGCGGGCTCGCGGCGACGCCGGCGGCCCACACCTTGCACACGGACTCGATCCGCTCCTCTTCACCAGACTTGTACTTGAGGGTCACGCCCTCGGAGTCCACGCCGGTGACGAAGGCATTCATCTTCATCTCGACGCCAAGCTTAGCCAGGGCCTCTTCGGTCTTGATGCCGAGCTCCTCGCCGAACGGGGGCAGCGGATGCTCGGCGCCGTCCACCAGGATGACGCGCGCCTTGGTCGGGTCGATGTTGCGGAACTCGCCCTTGAGAGTGTGAGAGGCAAGCTCGCGGATCTGTCCGGCCATCTCAACGCCGGTCGGGCCAGCGCCCACGACGACGAAGGTCAGGAGCTTCTCGACCGCAGTCGGGTCGGTCTCGATCTCGGCCAGCTCGAAGGCGCCGAAAATACGTGCGCGCAGCTCGAGGGCGTCGTCGATCGTCTTCATGCCCGGCGCGAAGACCGCGAAGTGGTCGTTGCCGAAGTAGGACTGGCCCGCACCCGCCGCGACGATCAGCGTGTCGTATTCGGTCTGCTCATGCTTGTTGTGGTTGCGCCACTTGACGGTGCGCGCCTCGACGTCGATCTCCTCGACGAGGGCCTGCAGAACCGTCACGTTCTTCTGACCGCGCAGGATCTCGCGTGTGGTAGGGGCGATGTCGCCCTCGGAGAGAATGCCCGTGGCCACCTGGTACAGCAGGGGCTGGAAGAGGTGGTGCGATGTACGGGCCAGGATGGTGATGTCGGCGTCGGCGTTCTTCAGTCGACGAGCTGCCGTCAGGCCTGCGAAGCCGGAACCGATGATGACAATGCGGTGGCGGGACATAAGACTCTCCTTCAATTAAGCAAGGCTAATCTTACCTAAATATGGTGCCCATACTTTGTGAGGTCTGGCGCACCTGGGCCAATGGCCTCACGCGTCGAAGAGGTGCGCTGCCGCGACCGGATCAGGCTTGCCCGTCGTCGTGGTCGGGAGCGCGTCGACGAGTAGGACGCGGCGCATCTTCTCCCACGGTGCCAGTGAATCGCGCAGGGCATCGGACAGCGCGTCGGCGCTTAACGACGAGGCCTGGGCGCGGCCCTCGGGGGAGGCGACGATCAGCGCGGCGACGATCTGCCCCCAGCGTTCATCCGGTAGTCCCACGACGAGCGCGTCCGACACGACGTCCAGCGAGCGTAGAGCCCGCTCGACCGTCGGTGGAGCGACGAGCTCGCCGGCCGTGTTGATCATGCGGTGGGCGCGTCCCACCATGTGCAGCCAGCCATCTGCGTCTCTTGTCGCAAGGTCGCCGGTGCGCAGCCACTCCTCGCCGCTCACGACGCCGGGCCCGCGGACCCAGATTTCGCCCATCTCGTCTGTGTCGGCTTCGCGCTCGTCGGTGGCCATGACGCGCAGGTCCACGTAGGGGAAGGGAACCCCCAGCGATCCGGCTGGAGCCAAAGAATCGGGTGTGGCGACCGTACCCGCCCCAGAGGTCTCGGTCATGCCCCACACGTGAATGGGGGACAGGCCGACCGCGCGCATCGCCTCCGCGAGGTCCGCCGTCATCGCATCGCCGCCGATGAGGGGACGCACCCACGACGACAGGTCCCCGCCACCGCGCTCATGCTCGTCGAGGATTGCACGCACGATCGCGGGCACGGCGAACATCATCGTGATCCCGTATCGCTCGATCGCGTTGATGACGGCGCGTGCGTCGAAGGAGCCCGGGAAGCCGAGCGTGACGAGGGTTCCGCCGTGCGTCCACACGTCCATCGACGTGCCGTTGAAGCCGCCGATGTGGCTCGCGGGCGCGCACACGCCCACGACCGACGACGACGGCGCGTAGTCGAAGCCCTCCCGGAAGTTCGTCGACCCCCACCACATGACCTCGTGGGTGAGCTCGACGGGACGCGGGGTGCCCGTGGATCCGGATGTAAACAAGATGGCGGCGAGCTCGGTCCCGCAGCGCGCGGGAGTCATCTCGATGGGTGCAGCGCGATCCGCCCACGCCGACAGATCCGCAAACGACGCGACCTGTGCTCCCGCGCCGGACAGGGCAGGAGCGTGGGTGGAAGAGGCCTCGTCGAGAAACCCCCACGAGACGCCCGCCTGCTCGCACATCGAGGCGAGCGCAGCCGACGGCATGCGCGGGGAGAGCGGAACCGTCACCGCGCGAATCCACGAGCC
>CALBAF010000349.1 GCA_937926415.1 uncultured Actinomyces sp. | reverse complement strand
GAAGGAGGACGCCGTATGCCCACGTCAGCCCCGCAGCGCCGCACGCTCGTCGCGGTGCTCATCCTCGTCGCCGCGGTGATCGCAGCCTCGCTGGCGTGGGTCGTCGCCTCCCCGGTCGGGTCCTCCCCGGACGAGGACTTCCACGTGGGGGCCATGTGGTGCCCTCCGCCGGTGGACGAGACGGGCTGCCAGATTTCCACCAAGGACGGCGAGAAGGCCGTCATGGTTCCGCAGTCGCTGGCCAAGGAGTACGTCACCTGCTACGCCTTCGACCACAATAATTCCGCTCTGTGTGCCCTCAACGCCTCGGACGAGGAGCTCGCGCCGACACTGCGCTGGGACGACGGTAACTACCCGTGGGGTTACTACCAGTTCGCCCACCTGTTCGTGCAGCGCTCGACAAGCCACGCGGTCCTCGCGCTGCGCACCGTGAACACGCTGCTCGCGATCGGCCTGATCGGCGCGATCATCGCCCTGGCGGATTCGGGGCTGAGGCGCGCGATCAGCGTTGCTGTAACGGTCGCGTGGCTGCCGATGGGCTTCTATTTCGTCGCCGGCATGAACCCGTCGTCGTGGGCGATGACGGGGACGTTTGCTTTTGCTGCCGGACTGCTGGCTGCCACCCGGTCGGTGGGTCCGCGCCGGGTGGGCCTGATTGCCTGCGCCCTGGCTGGCGCGGTCTTGGCATGCACATCTCGCGGCGACAGCGCCTTCTTCCTCTTCGTCGTCACGGTCGCCCTGGCCTTCGCAGTGCCGCTGAGCAGGCGCATCATCCCCGAGGCGGCCCTCGCGTGCGTCGCCTCCGTCGTGGGCATCTGGGTCATGGCGCGCACGAACGTGGCGGCCTCGCACTTGGGTTCGGGCAACGAGCTGGCGGAATACTCACTCAAGCACATTGCGTGGCTCAACGTGTCCTCGCTGCCCAACTACCTGCGCGGATTCGTCGGGCACTTGCTCGGGCCGGGGTGGAACGACGTGTCCTACCAGGGCACCGTCTCCTACGGCGCTTCTGCCATGGTCGTCGCTGTCCTGTGTTGGTCGCTGCGCTCGCTGTCCTGGCGTAAGGTCCTGTCGGCTCTCACGGTGGCCGGCGCGATCACGGGCGTTCCCGTGGTGATTGGCCTGCGCGGGCACTTCAACAACGTCCTCACCTACCAGCCGCGCTACATGCTCCCGCTCTTCGCGGTCTTCATGCTCATGCTCCTGGCCCCTTCCCCCTCGCGCGCGGACGACGAGGGCCGGCGCGTGGGCAGCGAGGCGTTCCGCCTCCCCACCAGCATCGCCGGTCGCGTGGCCACGGGCCTCGTGGCGGCGCTGTGGGCGCTCACCAACGCCCGTGCCCTCTACCTCGTCATCGAGCGCTACGCATTCGGTCGTACGCAGCACGGCTACCCCATCGACCTGGTGACGCGAAACCTGAGCGCGGGCAACGAGTGGTGGTGGCCAACCGCTCCGATCGGCCCGATGGCCGTGTGGATCCTCGGCGCTCTCGCCGGCGCGGTCGCGATCGGCCTGGCCGTTTTCCTGTGGCAACACTCCCCCGAAACGGCGCCCGAGCCTCGTCGATAGCCACTTCACACCCAAATCGTTCACAAATCGCCCTCGCAGTGCTATGCTCGAACATGTAGTACCAAGGCGACTTCCATGAACGAAAGGTGATCGCATGCCCACGACCAACGTCGGCACGCTCAGCGAGCCCCAATTCAACATCCTGAACGCACTGGCCAAGGCCGATGCTCCTCTCACGCAGCGGGCACTGTCGGAGGCCACCGGCATGAGCCTGGGACGCGTCAACACCGCCACCCGCGAATGCGAGGCCGCCGGCTACATCGACGAGCGCGCGATCACCGACGCGGGCCGCGAGGCCCTGGAGCCCTACCGCGTGACGGGCGCCGTCATCATGGCCGCCGGCCTGTCCTCGCGCTTCGCCCCCATCAGCTACGAGCGCCCCAAGGGCACGCTCAAGGTGCGCGGCGAGATCCTCGTCGAGCGCCAGATCCGCCAGCTCCACGAAGCCGGCATCACGAACATCACGCTGGTCGTGGGCTACAAGAAGGAATACTTCTTCTACCTGGCCGACAAGTACGACGTCGACATCGTCGTCAACCGCGAATACGCCACGCGCAACAACAACGGCTCACTCTGGCTCGTCAAGGACCGCCTGGACAACACCTACGTGTGCTCCTCGGACGACTACTTCACCACCAACCCCTTCGAGCCCTACGTCTACAAGGCCTACTACTCGGCGAACTACGTTGAGGGCCCCACCGACGAGTGGTGCATCAAGACAGGTCCGGGCGACCGCATCACGGGCGCAACCGTGGGCGGCGCCGACGCGTGGGTCATGCTCGGCCACGTCTACTTCGACCGCGTCTTTTCCGCGAAGTTCCGCGAGATTCTCGAGCAGGTCTACCACCTGCCCGAGACGGTGTCGAAGCTGTGGGAGTCCATCTACCTGGATCACATCAAGTCTTTCGACATGGTGATCCGCCGCTACCCGGACGGCGTCATCCATGAGTTCGACTCGGTCGACGAGCTGCGCAGCTTCGACCCCCTGTTCATGGAGAACGTGGATTCGGAGGTCTTCGACCACATCGCCGACACGCTGGGCTGCGCGAAGTCCGAGATCCGCGACTTCTACCCGCTCAAGCAGGGCATCACGAACCTGTCGTGCCACTTCGCCGTGGGCGACAACGAGTACGTCTACCGGCACCCGGGCATCGGCACGGAGAAGATCGTGGACCGCAGCGCCGAGTTCAAGGCGCTGCGCGTGGCCGCCGAGCTGGGTATCGACGACACGTTCATCGCGGGCGACCCCGAGGCCGGTTGGAAGATCTCGCGCTTCGTGCGCGACGTGCGCAACCTGGACGTCACGCGCCCCGAGGAGCTCAAGGCCGCGATGGAGATGGATCGCGCGCTGCACACCTCGGGTCGCACGCTCGCCCGTTCCTTCGACTTCGTTACCGAAGGCTTGCGCTACGAGGGCCTCCTGAAGACCTTCGGCCCGATTGATGTCCCCGGCTACTTTGAGCTGCGCAACAAGGTCCTGCGCCTCAAGGCTTTCGCGGACGCGGACGGGTTCGAGGTCGTCCCCTCGCACAACGACTTCTTCCCCCCGAACTTCCTGGTGGATAACGATGGCAACATCAGCCTCATCGACTGGGAGTATGCGGGTATGTCGGACATGGCAGCCGACTTCGGCACGATGACCGTGTGCACGGCGGAGATGACCCGCGAGCGCGCTCACGCCGCCCTGGAGTTCTACCTGGGTCACTCCCCCAGCGAGGCCGAGGAGCGCCACTTCTTCGCCTACGAGGTCTTCGCCGGCTGGTGCTGGTACCTGTGGGCACTGGTCAAGGAAGCCGAGGGCGACGACGTGGGCGAATGGCTCTACATCTACTACTCGCACGCGACGCGTACGATCGATTCCCTGCTCGCAGCCTACGAGGCAGCCTCAAGCACTCAGATCTCCACGGAAGGTGAACTGGCATGAAAACTCAACACGGCGGCAAGCGTTACGGCATCTTCTCGGGCGCCCTGTGGGGCCTCGACACGGTCGTGCTGGCGATCGCGCTGGCCATGACACCGTTCCTCGACTTTGGCCAGTCGGCGCTCGCCGGTGCGGTCCTGCACGACGTCGCGTGCGCGGTCATCTTGCTCGCGTACATGGCGGTTCGTGGACGTCTGAAGGACACCTGGAAGGGACTTCGCACCCGCCCGGGCATGTCGGTTGTCGTGGCGGCCCTGCTGGGTGGCCCGATCGGCATGAGCGGCTACCTGATCGCGATCGACAACATCGGCCCGGGCCTGACCGCGATCATCTCGACGTTCTATCCGGCGCTCGGCACCCTGCTGGCCTTCGTGCTCCTTAAAGAGCGCATGGCTCCCCGCCAGGTCGCGGCGCTGTTGGTCGCCCTCGCGGCCATTGTTGCGACGGGTTGGTCGGCGACGTCGGAGCCGATCGAGGGTGGCAACGCGATCCTCGGCGTGGTCGGCGCGCTGGCCTGCGTGGTCGGCTGGGGTTCCGAGGCCGTGATCCTCACGTGGGGCATGCGCGACGAGGCCGTGGATAACGAGGTGGCCCTCCAGATCCGCGAGACGACCTCGGCGCTGGTCTACCTCTTCGTGGTGGCCCCCATCGCGGGCGTCTTCGGCTTCACGCTCCAATCGCTGGCTCA
>CALBAF010000348.1 GCA_937926415.1 uncultured Actinomyces sp. | reverse complement strand
TAAGAATTTAGGGTGCCCAAATTGCGTGCGACTTGGTGTTGTGACTGATCTTTCCGGTGTTAGTGAGGGGGATCGCATCCCCGGCCTCGTCTGTGATGCTCGCCCCGTTGCTTGCGCGCCATTGCCTGCCCTGTTAAGCTGATCCGTGCCGAAGACCGTTGGTGTCCACGCTAGTGGAGGAAAATCCAACGCAGGTGAGTGAGCAGCCCCGCGCTGCAATCGAGCGTATGCCCGACACGATCCTGCGTGTCGGGTTTTTTCTTACCTACGGTCACGTATCTGGAAGGAGGACCATGGCGAAGTCCGACAAGGTGGCAGCAGTTGCCGAGCTCGTGGAGCGTTTCCGCGCAGCCGACGCTGTCCTGCTGACCGAGTACCGCGGTCTGACCGTTGGCCAGCTCAAGCAGCTGCGTCGCGGCCTGGCTGGCAATGCGACCTACGCCGTGGCAAAGAACACGCTGGCGATCCTGGCGGCTCGCGAAGTTGGTCTCGATTTCCTCGAGGCTGACCTGAAGGGCCCGACCGCTATCGCTTTCGTCACCGGTGAGCCCGTTGAGGCTGCCAAGACGCTGCGTGATTTTGCCAAGGAGAATCCTCAGCTGGTACTGAAGTCCGGTGCTATGGAGGGCGCACAGCTCTCCGCTGAGGCTGTCAAGAAGCTTGCCGATCTCGAGTCTCGCGAGGTCCTGCTGGCCAAGGCTGCAGGCGCCCTCAAGGCGAAGATCTCTCAGGCGGCATACGCCTTCAACGCGCTTCCGTCCAAGGCGGTGCGCACCATCGATGCTCTGCGTGAAAAGCAGGGCGAAGCGGCCTGACGTGACAGGCCCGCGAAGGCACTCGCCTTTGCGATCACATCCACAATCTGCTCACGTAGCAGGCCAAAATCGAAAGGATGCCAATCATGGCTAAGCTCTCCAACGACGAGCTCATCGAAGCTTTCAAGGAAATGTCCCTCATCGAGCTCTCCGATTTCGTGAAGCTCTTCGAAGAGACCTTCGACGTTACCGCTGCTGCTCCCGCAGCCGTTGCCGTTGCTGCTCCTGCAGCAGGCGATGCTCCCGCAGCTGAAGAGAAGGACGAGTTCGAGGTTGTCCTCGAGTCCGCAGGCGACAAGAAGATTGCCGTCGTCAAGGCTGTCAAGGCTCTGACCGGCCTGGGCCTCAAGGAAGCCAAGGACCTGGTTGACGGCGCCCCCTCGACCATCTTCGAGAACGCCAAGAAGGAAGACGCCGAGAAGGCTAAGGCTGAGATCGAAGAGGCCGGCGGCAAGGTCACCCTTAAGTGACTTTCCCCGTCTGATTCATTCAGACTTTTGCCCGTCATGGGCTGTGAAACCCCGTTCTGCTACGGCAGGGCGGGGTTTCCGCTTGTGGTGCC
>CALBAF010000347.1 GCA_937926415.1 uncultured Actinomyces sp. | reverse complement strand
ACAGTCTCCAGCAAGCCGATCGCACCATCTTTGCGCGCCCAGTCGGCAACCTCGGAGGCACTGCGCGCGTATGCCACCTGGTAATCAGGCAGCCCCTCCATGTCGTCGGTCACCAGTCCGGCGCGGTCGATCAGCCAGATGCGGTCCTTCGCCTGCTCGGGGGTCAGTCCCGCGCGCACCATGCCCGCGTGGATCTGGTCGGCCATGCCGGTTCCCGCGGTGCCCGCGCCGTAAACAAGGAGGCGTTGGTCCGCGAAGGGCGTGCCGTTGGTCTTCATTCCCGCGATGACAGCGGAGATGACGATCGCTCCGGTGCCCTGCATGTCGTCGTTGAAGATGCGGTACTTGTCCCGATTGTTAACCAGGATGCGGCGCGCGTTCGAGGC
The DNA here is from genome assembly GCA_937926415.1 of uncultured Actinomyces sp. Classification (GTDB taxonomy): domain Bacteria; phylum Actinomycetota; class Actinomycetes; order Actinomycetales; family Actinomycetaceae; genus Pauljensenia. The sequence continues at coordinate 879 of CALBAF010000347.1, read as the reverse complement.
ACCGAAGTCCTCGAAATGCAGGAGCGCGTGCGGGTAGAGCTCAGATGCGACACTCAGATATTCATTGACGAGGGCATCGTAGCGTTCTCCGCGCACGCGGCCGTGGCGGTTGCCCAGGTAATAGGGGTCGTTGAGCAGTTCCTCGTTGTCGGTGCCGACGTCGAGGTTGACCGCGATGACGCGCGAGGGGTGAATGCCGGCTGCGGCTGTGTAGACGGCGAGCTTGCCGACGGAGATATCGGTGCCGTTGACGCCCCAGTCGCCAATGCCGAGGATCTGTTCGGCGTCGGAGACGACCAGGAGGTCGACGTCATCGGGGCCCAGACCAAGGCCTTCAAACGCGGGCCGCACATCCTCGACTCGATCCACGGACAGGTAGACGGCGCGCGAACGGCGGTAGTCTGCGGACCACTTCTTGATGGCCTCGCCGATGGTCGGATCGTAGATAACGGGTAGAAGTTCGGCGATGTGGTCGATGATCACCTTGTAGTACAGCGTCTCATTGCGGTCGTGCAACTGTTCGAGGTAGATGTACTTGTCGAGGTCATCGTCGAGTCGACACACTTGCTTGTAGGCACGCACAGCCTGTTGTTCGAGTGTTTCAACAGCTGCGGGAAGACGACCCATCAGCCCGAAGCGCTTGCGCTCTTCGACAGTGAAGGCGGTCCCATGGTTAGTCTGGGGATCGGCGATGATTCGGGGTTTTACCGGCATCTGTGACTCCTTTCTGGTTGCTACGTCTAGTAGACTTCTGCAGGAGACCTACCCTGTCTATTAATAGATTCCCTCTCAACGGGCTTGCAGGTATGGCGCATAATGACCAGCAGCCAGGGTCGAGAGATATGGCTTGGTTGGGGTTAAACCACATGGCCTGGCCTG
>CALBAF010000346.1 GCA_937926415.1 uncultured Actinomyces sp. | reverse complement strand
GGCGGCACCTCGCCGTCGGACAACTCCCGCATGTGGGCGATGACCCCGTGGTACCTGGTGCGTTCGGCGATATCTGCCGGCTTCGCTTTTCTTCTGGCTGCGGGAACGTCGTTCCTCTTCCTGAGGACCATTTTCTGGTCAGATTTCGGGGACGACAACTCCGTGACTTTTGGATCGATCCCGCTGCCTGTTCGCGTCTACACCATCTTTTTCTTGGAGGTCGCCCTACACCTTCTCGTCCTGTGGATGGTTCCGTGGGGGGCGGCGACGCGACGCGGTGGGGCACATATCCTCAATTCCTTCATCTCCAGTGACAACGGTAGAAGGAACCTGGTCGTGGCCATGTTGGGCATTGGGGCCGTGATACTGATTCTGTCCTTTGCCGGGCTGATGCCGATTCCGAATTTGACCCCGTACGGGAACTGAGATGCCGCTCCGGCGGCGGACGCGTGATGCCCGACGGCTTCCGCCTCCGGTGTCCGGCGGCGCTGGATCAATGCCGGCTCCAGAGAGGGCCCAGTCAGCGCAAGAAGGGGAAGCCTCCGAAGCGGAGGGTCGTGCCGCGGTAGGCCCGGATCACTTGGATGACGCACACCAGCACGTGGACCCCAACCATGACCAGCGCCATGATGAGCGGGGCGCCCCACGGGTTGAAAGGCACCGAATCCAGGTAGCGACCCGCGATGCTGAACACGGCAATCTGGATCGCTACCAGAGCCAGCTCCACCAGCAGCAGCGTCAGTCCCCAGCTCGCCGCCAGGCGGCGATTCGTCCGGGCCGGTTCACGCAGGTCCTTCTTGTTCCACAGGCCGATCACGATCATCGCGATCGCAGCCAGTAGCACGTTGAACCCCGGCAGAAACACCAGCAGCCCGAACAGTCCCGCACCCCACGCCTCAGCACCAGATGGAGCACGTACCTTGACGGGTACCGGAGCCATCATCGGCACAGGTACCATCCCGGGGGCCGACGCACCCGGAGCCCCAGGCGCAGGGAAGGTCCCGTAGCCTGTCACGGGACCCGGCACGGATCGTCTGGCGGGATCAACCTCCGGCGCCGATTCCTGCATCGTGTAGTAACCACCAGAGGACACTACAGCCTCGGGCTCCCGCGTCTCACTCACGTAACTCCCTGCTCACTCAATATCAGAGCGGCCGACTCTACCCGAACTCGACTCATCAGCGCCATTGCCCTCGGCCTGGGCAGCCTCAGTGCCGGCCTCTTGGCGCTCCCGGGCCTCCTCCTCGTGATACGCCGCTATCTTGGCTGCCATCCACTCCGGAATCCACTCCGGATCCCGCGGATAGTACTCCAGCTCAACAACCGCATCCGCACCACCAATCGGCCGGGCGCTAATGACCGGCTCACGCATCCAGTCCGCCTCCTGATGCAGCACCCCCTCAGCAGCCTCCATCCAAAAATGCGAGTACAACCACGCACCCCGATGAGGATCCGC
>CALBAF010000345.1 GCA_937926415.1 uncultured Actinomyces sp. | reverse complement strand
GCTGATGCGGCCTCGGCGGGGGCGGCGTCGCCACCGGGAACGAGGCCGGAGATGTCCTCCCCGGGCTCACCGACGATGATGAGCGGATCCTTCACGGGGACCTCGTCGCCTTCCTCCCACAGGAGCTTCAGGACGGTACCCTCGGCGGTCGAGGGCACCTCCATGGTCGACTTGTCGGTCTCGATGGACGCGAGCGTCTGGTCGACGGCGACGGTGTCGCCTTCTGCGATCATCCACTCGACGATGATGCATGACTCAACAGAGTTGCCCAGCTGGGGCATCACCACGATGGTGGCCATGTAATTCCTCCTAGACGATGCGCAGCTTCGTGCGCTCGGCCAATTCCTTGATGGATTCTTCGGGGATCTCATCGTCGGTGATGATTCCGGTGACCTCATCGATCCCCATGAAGCTGACAAAGCCGGCTTCCCCATACTTGGAGGAGTCAGCGAGCAGCCACGTCTCTTGTGCGCGGGTACGCATAATGGAGCCGACCTGTCCACCTTCTACGAGCTGGGTGGTCAGGCCCCGATCAACGCTGAACCCGTCGGTTCCGAGGAAGGCGACGCGTGCGTTGAAGTCATTGATGGCGCGCTCGGCAACCGGTCCCACGAGGGACTCAGACTCGGCGCGGAAGTGCCCACCCGTCAGCGTGATGTTCAGGTTCGGGTTGGAGCGGGCGTTGGCGAAGACGAGCACGGAGTTCGTGAGGACCTGAACTCCGCGCTTGCCGGTGAGGTACTTGACGATGAGGGCACAGGTGGTGCCGGCCTCGATCATGATGCGGTCATCGTCGTGGATCATGTCGGCGGCAGCGCGAGCGATGCGCTCCTTGATTTCAACACGATCGTTCTGGCGCAGGTGAATGTTGCGGAAGGTGGTGGGGCGCGCTCCTCCATGGGTGCGCACGAGGTAGCCCTGCTCGTCGAGAGACTTCAGCGATGCACGCACAGTGACGGGCGAAACTCCCAGATCGGAGGCAAGCTGCGCCACGCTCACCTCACCCTCCCGGGCGAGGCGATCCAGGATGTAGTTCGTGCGTTCTTCTGCACGTCCCATGGGGCACCTCTTCGCGGAATCAGCGACACTCTTTGTCGCTTTATCTTTCGTTAAGAACAGAATAGTCACTAAAACGAAAGTATGCAACATCACGAGAAGAAGATTCGCACGCGTGCACCAGCCGCGCACAAACGTTCAAGGCAACGCTACCCATTCTTCAGAATTCAATGATATTGCGGGGATAAATGCGCTGGTGGGCGACTCTTGCGAGCCACCCACCAGCTATAAAACTCTCCCCCACATCCCAGAGTCGCCATCCAGTTGAAACGAAAACGAAACGAAAGCATTCGTCACCGATGCAACAAGGCTCGCCCTGGGGCGGCAAACGGGTTTTACTCCCCGGGCTGGCGAACGCCGACCGTCAGGAGCAGGTTGCCGTACAGGCGCTGCTCGCCCGTCGCAACGATGATGCCGACGTTCTCGTCGCGTGCGGCATCGTAGAAGTCCCAGCGGGAGATCTCGCCAAACTCAACGCCCGGCAGAGCCGCGCGGAACTCGTCGTGGATCGGAATCTCCACCGGATCGGCGTCGGGCGCGGGGGTCATGATCTCTGCGCGCTCGATCGGAATCGTGCGCTTGAGGACATCGAGGACCTGGCTGACATCCAGGAGACCCGGGGCAAGGTTGAGCGAAATAAGTTCGCAGCGCGGGTTCACACCCGTGGTGTGCGGGTAGTTCGCGTCCGCCAGCAGAATCTTCGAGCCGTGGCCGGCGGCCGCGAGCGCGCGCAGGAACTGCGGGTGCGTCATGGGTCCATAGAGCATGAACGTGCCTTTCTTACAGGTGTGAACTGGCCCGGATGACCAGCTCGGGGTCGAGGACGATGTCCTGTGAGGGACCGCCGCCCATGAGCGAGCGCACGAGGCGCACGGCCGTGCGCCCCAGGCGATCGAAGGGCTGGTGGATTGTCGTGAGCGGAGGTGCGTAGGAGTCCGCGCCGTCGATGTCATCGAAGCCGACGACCCGCACATCGCGAGGCACCACTCCCCCGCTCTCGTAGATGTAGCGCATGGCACCCAGGGCCAGCTGGTCGTTCGCGGTCTGGATGCCCTGGGGCAGACGACCCACAGCACGCATGACGTCGTAGCCATCGCGAGAGTCCCACGAGTCAGGCTGGAGAACGACGGGTTCGATGTCGTAGGCCTGGCAGGCTTGCTCGTAGCCGCGCCTGCGCATCTGCGCGTCCGACCAGCCGGCCGGACCCGAGATGTGGACGACATCGGTGAGTCCCTGGGCGAGCAGGTGCTCGGTGGCCAGGCGTGCGCCGCGCACGTTGTCGACGGCGACGGTCGAGATGCCGTCGAGGCCCTTTTCACTCGTCAGAACGAGGACGGTCGGGAATCGCTTACCAGATTCGATCGCGACGTCGATCGTGGGATCTTGGCCGCCCAGGATGATGACGCCGTCAACGTCGAAGGGCGCGAAGTCGCTGCGCAGCTGGCCGTCGGGCCCGTACGCGTTGGACAGGGACACGTGGTACCCGGCCTGCGACGAGGCGTTGAGGATCGACAGCAGCACACGCCCGTGTCCGTGGAACATGGGCGCCGCCAAGACGACGTGCAGGACGTTCGTGCGCTTGGCCGCGAGCGCGCGCGCCGCGTAGTTGGGCACGTAGCCCAGCTCTTCGACGAGCTTGGCGATACGGGTCCTAGTCTTTTCCGACACCTCGGGATCCCCGCGCACGACGCGCGAGACCGTGTTCGTCGAGACTCCAGCCCTCCGCGCGATGTCGGCCAGCGAGACCTTCTTAGCTGCGGGTCGGGACGTGGACATGGGTCGCTGCGCTGGCTGCGATGACGGAGGCACGGTCTGCCTCGGCGAGAGCACCGATGGTTTCGAGCTGGGCGAGGAGGGAGCCGAAGGTCGAGGCCTCGATGGGGCCGCGAACAACGGTCACGCCGGAGATCTGGGCGGTCAGGTCGCACAGGAGTCGGTTGCGTGCGCCGCCACCCACGAGGTTGAGCTGGTCGGGGGCCTTCCCCGTGGCCTCGGTCAGCTCGCCGATCGCTCGTGCGTAGCGGCGGGCGAAGGACTCGATGATGACGCGCACGTACCCGGCCATGGAGTCGGGGCGGGCCGCGCCCTGGGCGTCCAGGGCCTCGTCGATCTTGCGCTGCATGTCGCCGGGTGTAGCGAAGGCCTCCTCGTCCGGATCGAAAACGCCGGAGGCGGCCGGCAGCTCGCGGGCCTGGGCGACCAGCTCGTCGGTGTCGGTGGGGGTGCCCTCGCGCTCCCACTGGCGCTGGATCTCCTGGAGAATCCACATGCCGGTGATGTTGAAGAGGGGGCGCACTCCCCCGTCGGTACGGCCTTCGTTGGTGATGCCCAGGTCGAAGGCGGCGTCGCTCATGAGGGGCTTATCCTCGATGGCGCCGAGGACGGACCAGGAGCCGCAGGACAGGAAGTAGGCGCGCTTGCCTTCCTCGATGGGCAGGCCGTGGACGGCGCACGCGGAGTCATGGGCGCCGCCGCGCACGACGGTGAGGGTTTCGAGGCCGGGGACGCTGCAGGGGCCGATGACGGTGCGGTCGGCGGCCAGGTCGCCGAACCAGCCGCGCGGAATGCCGAGACGGTTGAAGACCTCGTCGTTGAAGTCGCCGCCGCCCGGGGTGAGCAGGCCGGAGGTCGAGGCGATCGTGCGCGACCAACCGACGACTCCGGTGAGTCGGTACGCGAAGTAGTCGGGCAGGAACAGGGCCGCCGCGACGCGAGACGCGTCTTCGGGGCTCTCCTGCAGGTAGGCGAAGAGCTGGTTCGCTGTGTTGATCGTCGCCGGCTGGTTGCCGGTCAGGTCGAAGAACTCGCGGTCGTCGATGCGAGCGCGGAAAGCGTCAAGGGTGCGCGAGGTGCGCTCGTCGCGGTAAGCGATGACGTCGCCGACGAGCTCACCGTTCTCGTCAAGAGGAGCCCAGTCCACGCCCCACGTGTCGATAGAGACTGCGCGGGCATCGGGGAACTGCTCGAGGGCCTTCTTCAGGCCGGTGATCGTCTCGGCCTCCATCGTGGCCACGTCCCACGTGAGGGTGCCATCTTCGCGGCGGCGGGCCTCGTGCTTGAAACGGTGGATGTCTGTGACGTCGAGGCGTCCGTCGTGCAGCGTTCCGGCGAGGACTCGTCCGGATGCGGATCCAAGGTCAACAGCAAGTACGGTGGTCATTGAAGGTCTCCTGCTCAAAACGCCCTCGCTCGGCGCGTCCCGTCGTTGGGTTCTCCTGCGGCTTTCCTCATCGGCGAGGCCGGGGCCGGATCCCGGTGGTGGTGCCCCACGTGGGGGCGAGCCCGGTCGGGCTCGGGGAGAGAGGACACCCGAGCCCGACCGGTGGTTGCATCAGCGGTACATCGGACCGAAGGTCTCGCAGGCGCGGAAGTCCGCGGCCTCGAGGGACTCGGTGCCGAACAGCGACCACGCCTTGGGACGGAACACGCGCTCCGCGGGGACGTTGTGCATGTTGACCGGGATGCGCAGCATCGACGCCAGCGTGATCAGCTGGCCGCCGATGTGGCCGTAGGAGATCGCACCGTGGTTGGCGCCCCACGCGTTCATGACGTCGTAGACGCTCTTGAAGGCGCCCTCACCCGTCAGGTTCGGAACGAACCAGGTGGTGGGCCATTCGATGTTGGTGCGCTCTTCGATGGTGAAGGCGACCTCGTCGGGCAGCTCGACCGTGTAGCCTTCGGCGATCTGCATGACCGGTCCGAGGCCGCGCACCAGGTTGATGCGGCACATCGTCACGGGCATCTCGCCGGAGGTGCGGAAGTGGGTCGAGAAGCCGCCGCCACGGAAGTAGCCGGTCGAGGCCGGGTGGAAGGTCGTGGCCTCGAGCGTGGCCTCGCGGTCCTCCTCGGTGAACTCGTACCAGGGCTTGATGACGTTCTCACCGTCGCGCACGGCCTTGCCGGCGCCGTCCAGCGTGGTCGAACCGGAGTTACGCAGGTCGAGCAGACCCGCGGCCGCACGGCCCTCGGGCTTCCAGCCGGTTGCCTTTTCGATGGACTCGGGGCTCCAGTAGGTACGAACGTCGGAGAAGATCTGCGGCGTGTTGGTCAGCAGGTAGCCGAACAGCATCGAGGCACCGTTGAGCGAGTCGTTCTCGGTGGCCACGACGGAGGGCTGGCGGATGCCGGTCCAGTCGAAGTTCGTGTTGAGGATGGTCTCCAGAACGTCGCCGTTGGGGAAGTGGTCGGTCCACTGACGCTGGCCCTGGAAGCCGGCCGCGATGGCGCCGTGGCCGCCGGCCTCTTCCTCAAAGCCCAGCTCGGCCAGGCGCGGGTTGCCGTGCATGAGGTCGCGGGCAATGATCGTCATCTTGGTGACGAACTTCCACCAGTCCTCGTGCTTCTCGGGGTACTGCCACTCCTCCGGGTTCCAGTCCTTGCCCTGCTTGAAGTTCTCGCGGATCCACTGGTAGGCCTGCTCGTACTCTTCGTGATCGTAGATGCCCTCTTCGATACGGCGGGTGAACTCGGTCATGTCGATGTACTCGTTGCGCATGCCGAGGTAGGAGCCGAAGAAGTCGGGGTCGACAACGGAGCCGGCGATGCCCATGGAGACGGAGCCCATGGACAGGTAGGCCTCACCCTTCATCTGCGCGACGGCCAGGCCGGCGGTCGCGTAGTCGAGGAGGCGGGTGCGCACGTCCTCGGGGATTGAGGTGTCGTCAGCGTCCTGCACGTGCTCACCGTAGATGCCGAAGGCGGGGATGCCGATCTGGGCGTGGCCGGCCAGGGCGGCAGCGAGGTACACGGCGCCGGGGCGCTCCGTGCCGTTGAAGCCCCAGATGGCGTGCGGCATCGCGGGGTCCATGTCGGTGGTCTCGGTGCCGTAGCACCAGCAGGGGGTGACCGTCAGGGTCAGGCCAACGTTGTTCGCGCGGAACTTCGCGGCGCAGGCCTGGGCCTCGTGGACGCGGCCGATCGTGGTGTCGGCGATGACGACCTCGACGGGGCTGCCGTCCGGGTAGCGCAGGTTGGAGGTGAAAAGCTCGGCGACGGACTTCGCCATGTTCATGGTCTGCTCTTCGAGCGACTCACGAACGCCCTTGCGGCGGCCGTCAATAGTGGGGCGGATTCCGATGCGGGGGTGGTTTGTCATTATTCCTTCATCCCTCATGGTGACGTCGATGTCGGAGCGCGGGGGCGCTCGCCCCCTCGGATCCAGTGAATAAAAAAGTGCCGGGTCCGTGGGTCCCACCCCACTGGTGCGGAGTGGGACCCACGGCGGGCCACCGGTTCAGTTTGTCACTTCCCCAGCCCCGGCCTCGTGCCCGATGGAGCTATTAGCTCACTCGTACAGGTTCGCCTTGATCTCGGCGTTGTCGATGTTGGTCTTGTCGTACCAGGCGAAGCCCGAGTCGATGACCTTGGGCAGCTCGCCCTTGTTGATGGCGGCAACCGCAGCCTTGACCGTGTAGTAGCCGATCTTGACGGGCGACTGGGTCACGGCGCCTGCCTCGGAGCCGGCCTTGATGGCGTCGATCTGGGTCTTGCCCGAGTCGAAGCCGACGACGGTGACGTCCTTGCCGGACTCAGCAACACCCTGGACGATGCCGGAGGCGGCGGCCTCGTTGGAGCCGTACATGCCGACGATGTCGGAGTTGGCCTGGATGATGGACAGCGAGGTGTCGGCGGCCTTGGTGACCTCACCGGCAATCTGCTCGTCAAGAAGCTTCAGGTCCGCGGGAGCGTTGGCCTTGAAGTACTCCTTGAAGCCCTCGCAGCGCTGCTTGCCCGTGGTGGAGGTCGAGTCGTGGCAGACCATGCCGACCGAGCCCTTCTTGCCCTTGAGCAGCTCGATCATGTGCTTGGCGGCTTCCTCGGCGGCCTTCTTGTTGTCCGTCTGGACGGTGGTGACGGGGATGTCGGACTCAACACCGGAGTCGAAGGCGACGACCGGGATGCCCTGCTTGTTGATGTCTTCCAGCAGGTCGGCTGCAGCCTTCGAGTCGAGGGCGGCGAAGCCGATGGCGGCCGGGCCGGAGTCCAGAGCGGACTTCAGCTGGTCGGTCTGCTCGGTCACCTTGGTCTCGTCCTGCGGGCCGACGAACTTGACCTGGTAGCCCAGCTCCTCACCAGCCTGCTCGGCGCCTTCCTTCACGGCCTGCCAGAAGCGGTGCTGGAAGCCCTTGGAGACCAGGTAGATGGTCTTGGTGCCGTCACCCTTGACCGCGGCCTTCTCCCAGTCCTGGGCGTCGCCGGAGGTGTCAACCTTGGCGGAGCCGGAGGACGCGCTGGGCTTGGCGTCGGAGGAGGACGAGGAGGAGGAGTCCGTCGAGGTCGTGCAGGCAGCCAGGCCCAGGGCCATGGAGCCGACGGCGGCGGCGGCGAAGATACGTCCGATGGGGCGCATTGGTTTTCCTTTCGTGGGGGGCGGGAGTTTCCCGCCTTTCTGGGGGTGAACCAACGTTGGTTCACGGGGTGTAATTGGGATGGATGAAGGATCAGGCTGCGTTTTCGCGGATGCGACGCAGGTTGTCGATAACGACCGCGAGGAGCAGGACGATACCGGTGACGACGAACTGCCATTCGGCGGCGATACCCATCATCGTGAGGCCCTTCTTGAGGGTCTCCATGATGATCGCGCCGACCAGGGCGCCGGGGATCGAGGCGCGGCCACCCGAGAGGGAGGTGCCACCGATGACGGCTGCGGCGATGACGTTGAGCTCCATGCCCACGCCCTCAGCGGGCTGGACGAGGCCGCCACGCGAGGAGTAGAGGACGGCACCGATGGCCATGAAGGCGCCGGCGACGACGTAGATGATGATCTTCCACATGCGAACGTTGACGCCCGAGAGACGCGTGGCCTCCTCGTTGGAGCCGATCGCCAGCGCGTAGCGGCCCAGCAGAGTCTTGTTCATGAGGAAGGTCGCCAGGATCGTGAGGACCACGAAGATGATGACAGCGTTGGCAACGTACGGGATGGGCATGCCGGAGGCAATGTACTTGTAGCCGGGGTTGGCGATCGAGATCGAGGCCTTGTCGGAGATGATCAGCGCGAGGCCTCGGGCAACCATCATCATCGCGAGTGTTGCGATGAAGGGCGGCAGGCCCAGGATCGAAATGTTCAGACCGTTGACCAGGCCGATCGCCATGCCAACCAGCAGCGTCAGAACGAGGCCGAGGCCGAGCGGCAGGTTCATCTTGTCGCCCGCGAGGAAGATACCGGCCATAACCGCCACGAGGCTCAGGCCCGTACCGACGGAGAGGTCAATACCCGAAGTGGCGATCACGAATGTTGCGCCGAGCGCCATGACGCCCGTGTAGGCCGACTGCAGGACGATACCCAGGTAGACCTCACGGTTAATGAACGCGAAGTTGGGCACTGCAAAGCTAAAGAATGCCAGAACGACCAGCAGCGCCAGTGTGACCAGCAGCAGCTGCATGTTGTTCTTCATGAAGGTCTTGAAAGGCGACGGCGCCTCCAGGCCCTTGTTATCGACGACGGCGGTGCTCACGCGTGTACTCCGTTCGCTTCCTCCTGGCCGACGGTGGCCAGTTCCATGATGTTTTCTTGGGTGGCTTCCTCGTTGTCGAGGGTGCCGATGATGCGGCCGTGGGCCATGACGGCGATGCGGTTAGCCAGGCGCAGAACCTCGGGCAGCTCCGAGGAAATCACGATGATGGCCTTGCCCTGCTTCGCCAGGTCCTCGAGCAGCGTGTAGATTTCATCCTTCGCGCCCACGTCGATGCCGCGCGTCGGCTCGTCGAAGATCAGGATGTCGGTATCGCGCTCCAGCCACTTGGCCACGACGACCTTCTGCTGGTTGCCGCCCGAAAGGCTGCGGACCTCGACGTCGACGCTGGGGGTACGCGTGCGCAGCTTCGCCACGTAATCCTTGGCGACGTCACGCAGCTTCTTGGTAGCAACGACCGATGCGTTCGTGAAGTGGTCCATGGCGGCCATGCCCGTGTTGAAGGACAGGTCCTTGTCGAGGAGCAGGCCGTACTGCTTGCGGTCCTCGGACAGGTAGCCGATGCCGTTCT
>CALBAF010000344.1 GCA_937926415.1 uncultured Actinomyces sp. | reverse complement strand
GCGCGTGGCGACCCCCGCGTCGCGTCCGAGGTCGACCATCGTGCGGGCGAGCTCGCGCGCGGCGTCCAGGTCCTTCATGAAGGCACCCGACCCGACCTTGACGTCCAGGACGAGGGCTCCCGTGCCCTCTGCGATCTTCTTGCTCATGATGGAGCTGGCGATCAGCGCGATCGACTCGACGGTCGAGGTGATGTCTCGCAGGGCGTAGAGCTTCTTGTCCGCGGGAGCCAGGCCCGAGCCCGCCGCGCAGATAACCGCGCCGCACCCCTGCCCCCGCTGAGTCATGATCTCGTCGTTGCTCAGCTGCGCGCGCCACCCGGGGATCGCCTCGAGCTTGTCGAGGGTGCCACCCGTGTGCCCCAGGCCTCGGCCCGACAGCTGCGGGACGGCCACACCGAAGCACGCGACGAGCGGGGCAAGGGGCAGCGTGATCTTGTCCCCTACGCCGCCCGTGGAGTGCTTGTCGGCGGTCGGCTTGCCAATGCCCGAGAAGTCCATGCGCGCGCCCGAGCGGATCATCGCGTCCGTCCAGCGGGCGATCTCGCCCCGATCCATGCCGCGCAGGAAAATCGCCATGGCCAGGGCGGCCATCTGCTCGTCCTTGATGACGCCCTTCGTGTAGGCGTCGATCGTCCAGTCGATCTGGTCGGGGGTCAGTACTCCCCCATCTCGCTTGACGCGGATGATGTCAACGGCATCAAAGAGAGCCATCGTGTCCTTCTTTCTCTTCCGACGAGGCCGGGGCCGCCTGGGCGAGGCTCGACAGGTCGTGGGGTCCGAACGCGCCGGGCAGCACCTCGGTCATGGGGGCGACGCCGTCGGGCATGAGGACCAGGCAGGAGGGCCCGCCGTGCTCATAGATGAGCTGGCGGCAGCGCCCGCACGGGGCCACCGGCTCCTCGTTACCGTTGACGGCGACGACCGCGACGAGCGCGCCACCGCCGGAGCGGATGAGGTCGGAGACCATGCCGCACTCGGCGCACAGAGTGACGCCGTATCCGGCGTTTTCGACGTTGCAGCCGCTGACGAGCCAGCCGTCTACCGTCAGGCCCGCGGCACCAACGGGGAAGTTCGAGTAGGGGCAGTACGCGTGCTTCATCGCGTCGATGGCCTCGGCCAGCAGTGCATCCCAGTCGATTTCTGTTGGTTCCATGCGATGCCTCACTTCACGTAGGGGATGTTCTCTGCCGCGGGGGCACGCGACTTGCCGACGAATCCCGCGACGGCCACGATCGTGACCACGTAGGGGATCATCGAGACGAGGTCGGCGGGGATCGCAGGCTCGATGTTGGGCAGCATGCGGGCCAGGGCCTGCGCGAAGCCGAACATGACGGCCGCGCCCATGGCTCCCAGCGGGTTCCACTTGCCCAGGATCATGGCGGCCAGGGCGATGTAGCCGTTGCCCGCGGAAATGTTGTCCGTGAAGGCCAGGCCGGAGCCAATCGTGAAGAACGCGCCGCCCAGTCCTGCGAAGGACGACCCCAGGATCGTGTTGAGGGTGCGCGTACGTCCCACGTTGATGCCCACCGTGTCGGCCGCGCGGGGGTGCTCGCCGCAGGCGCGCAGGCGCAGGCCCCAGCGCGAGCGGAACAGGAAGAACGCCAGGGCGATGACGGCCGCGTACATGAGGTACACGAGGATCGACTGGTTGAACAGGACCGGGCCGACGATCGGAATCTCCGACAGGATGGGGATCTTGATGTCGGACAGCGAGAACTGGTTGGTGTTCAGGCTCCCCGGAGCGTCCTTCATGATCGTGCCGTAGAAGAACGTCGTCAGGCCAAGCGCCAGGACGTTCAGGACGACGCCGACGATGATCTGATCCACCCCGTACTTGACGGAGAAGAGGGCCAGGAGGGACCCCAAGAGGGCACCCGCGAGGGGGGCCGCGATGAGGCCCGCGTAGGGGGTCTGGAAGTACGAGGCCGCCATGACACCCGCGAACGCACCGACCAGGAGGTCGCCCTCAATCGCGATGTTGACGACACCCACGCGCTCCGAGATGACGCCCGAGAGGGAGCCGAAGATCAGCGGCGTCGAGATCGCCACGGTGGACACCAGGGTCGAGGTCAGGGTGACGACGCCCGAGGACCCGGAACCCGCGTAGAACAGGAATCCTAGGATCGTGGACAGCCCGATAACGGCCATGCCGCCGACGCGCGCCCACGCAGGCTGGCTGATACGCCGCAGCGTCGCCGCAACCGTCCATGCGGTGATGGCGATCGTCAGGGCGGCGAGCACCCACACGATGGGGGCACCCGCGGTGACGATGTCGGGGATCGCGTAGGACTGCGATTTGTCGTTGAGGCGCAGGGTCATGTCGCCCCTGGCGGCTGCCGCGAATACCACGAGCAGCACGCAGGCTGCCGCGTAGATGCCGGGAAGCTTCCACGAGCGCTTGACCTCGACCTGAGTGACCACGCTGGACTCACTTGTGCTCATCAGCGTCCCCCTTTCGCGTGCGTGCCGCGAGAGCGCGGGCATCGGGCAAACGGAACAGCCACCGCACGAGGGCGGGGGCGGCGATCAGCAGAACAATGACCGACTGCAGGATGAGGATCATGTCGATCGGCACGCCCTTGGCCTGCATCGTGTAGCCACCCGCCTTGAAGGCGCCGAAGAGGAGCCCCGCACCAAACGTTCCCCACGTCTTGTTACGACCCAGGAGGGCCACCGTGATCGCGTCGAAGCCGATCGAACCGGCGACGTCACGCGAGACGTAGCCGATCGTGCCCAGGGCTTCGTTCGCGCCGGCCAGGCCGAGGAACGCACCCGAGATCACCATCGTGATCGCCGTGATGCGCTCGACCGAGATGCCGGCCGTTCGGGCGGCGGCCGCGTTCGCGCCGACCGCGCGGATCTGGAATCCCAGGGTGGAGCGCTCGATCAGCCACCAGAAGGCGACGAGGGCGGCGAGGGCGACCAGGAACCCGACGTGCAGCTTGAAGGGGGCGGGCAGGAGCCGCGCGAGGGCCGCGCTCTCCGCAACCTTGGGAGTCACCGGCTGATTCGTTCCGGGCACCTGCCAGGCCTTCTGCGCGAGGGTGTATCCCAAGCCCAGCGTCGCGATCGAGTTGAGCATGATTGTCACGATCACCTCGTTCGCGCCCGTCTTCGCTTTCAGGACGCCCGCGATTCCGCCGTAGAGGCCGCCCGCAATCACCGCGACGAGGAGAGCCACCAGCGTGTGGAGGACCGGCGGCAGGTTCACCGCGAAGCCTACCCACACGGCCGCGAGCGCTCCGACGATGATCTGGCCCTTGCCACCGATGTTGAACAGGCCCGCTCGGAAGCCAAGCGCCAGGCCCAGGCCCGAGATGATCAGCGGGATCGAATAGAACAGGGAGTCCGTCAGCGGCTTGATCTGGCGGACGAAGGTCGATGCGTTCGGGTCCACAATGGAGCCGCGGAACATCGCGTAGTAGGCGTCCAGCACGGACGCCCCCGACAGGGCGATGAGGATCGCGCCGATCGCGAACGCGATGATGACGGCCAACACCGAGACGAACCACTGCGAGCCAAAAACCCGGGTCAAAGCGCCCGGCCCACTACCCGTGCGTGCGCTCATTGCTCCTCCTTTCGAGGTGCCCCAGATTCCTGAGCCGATCCCGAGGAGTCGGCCACGGCCTCGTCCAGGGGGACGCCGGCCATCATGAGGCCGAGGACGTCGCGGCCCGTGTCCGCCGGGACGATGCCGACGATGCGGCCGCGGTACATGACGGCGATGCGATCCGCGAGCGAGACGACCTCATCGAGCTCCGAGGAGATGAGCAGGACCGCGCAGCCCTGGTCTCGCACGTCCACGATCCTGCGGTGAATAAACTCGATCGAGCCGACGTCGACGCCGCGAGTCGGCTGATTGGCCACCAGCAACGTCAGGTCACGCGACATCTCTCGGGCCACGACGACCTTCTGCTGGTTGCCGCCCGACAGGGAGGAGATGGGGTCCTCGATGGCAGTCAGGCGGATGTCGTATTCCTTTTCCTTGTCGCGGGCGTTGCGCGCGATCGCACCGCGCTTGAGGGAACCAACCGATGAGAAAGACGAGGAGCGGAACTGATCCAGCACCAGGTTGTCCGCGATTGAGAACGAGGCGATGATGCCGTCCGTCGAGCGGTCCTCGGGGATAAAGCCGACGCCCGCGTCCAGGGATTCGCGCGGCTTCGCACGCGTAATGTCGGCGTTTTCGAGGCGGATGACCCCGCTGTCGGGGGTTTGCAGGCCCAGGATCACCTCGGCGAGCTCCGTCTGACCGTTGCCCTGCACGCCCGCGACCGCGAGGATCTCGCCTCGGGGCACCTCGAAAGACACGTGGTCGAGCAGCGGCACGCCGCCCGCGCCCAGCAGGGACACGTCCTCGAAGGATAGGCCACCGCCCGCGGGACGCGCGGGCTCCTTCTCCACGCGCATGAGCACCTCACGCCCCACCATCTGCGTGGCCAGGGCGGCCTCGGAATCGCTCGGGGACGCGTGCCCCACGACCCGTCCGCGGCGGATCACGGTGATCTCGTCGGCCACCGCGCGCACCTCGCGCAGCTTGTGGGTGATGAACACGATCGAGGTCCCGGCGTCGGCGAGCTGACGCATGATCGTCATCAGCTCATCCGTCTCCTGCGGGGTCAGCACAGCAGTCGGCTCGTCCAGGATGAGGACCTTCGCCTGACGCGACAGGGCCTTGACGATCTCCACTCTCTGCTGAGCACCCACCGGCAGATCCTCGATGAGGGCGTCGGGGTCCAGGTCGAAGCCGAAACGCGCCGAGACCTCGTGCACGGTTTGGCGGGCGCGTTCACGGCTGATGATCCCGGCGGGTCCGGTGGGCTCGAAGCCCAATGCGATCGACTCGGCGACCGTGAAGACGGGGATGAGCATGAAGTGCTGGTGCACCATGCCGATGCCCGCCGCGACCGCGTCGCCGGGGCCCTTGAACGTGACGGGCTCGCCGTCGATGAGGATCTGTCCCTCATCGGGGGCGTGCATCCCGTACAGGACGTTCATGAGCGTGGACTTGCCCGCGCCATTTTCTCCCAGCAGCGCGTGAATGTGCCCCTCCTCGATCGTTAAGTCGATCGAGTCGTTGGCGGTGAGGGGGCCAAACCTCTTCGTGATCCCCCGCAGCTCTAATTTCATACCTTCGACCTTCCCCAGCAGGTGGGCGCACCCCGCCCCGATGCCCGTGTGGGGCTGGCAGCGTCACCGCCACCAGCCCCACACGCGTCGCATCACTTCGGGGCGTTCTGCGATTCGATGACGAGCTTGCCGGACTTGATGTCGTCCGTCAGCTTGGTCAGGTCCGCCTTGAGCTCCGCGGACACCTTGTCGTCAAAATCGTGGAACGGGGCGATCGAGACACCACCGTTGGCCAACGTGCCCACGTACGGGGTCGAGCTGAACTTGCCGTTCACCGAGTCCTTGATCGCCTGCTCAACAGAGGCACCGATCTCCTTCATGACCGAGGTCAGCACGATCGAGGAGTAATCGGGGTTGGCCTCGTACCAGTCGGAATCGACGCCGATGATCCAGGTGTTGCCGTCCGCCTTGGCGGCCGCAGCCGCACCCAGGCCGACCGGGCCCGCGACGGGCATGATGATGTCCGCGCCCTGGGAGATGAACTGCTGGGCCTGCTCCTTGCCCAGCGTCTGGTCGTCGAAGGACTGCGTGAAGGAGCCGTTCTGCGCGGCCTTGTCCCAGCCGAGCAGCTGCACGTTCGTGCCCTTTGCCTTGTTGTAGGCCGCGACACCATCGGCGAAGCCATCCATGAAGACCGTCACCGAGGGGATCTGGATGCCACCGAAGGTGGCGACCTTGCCGGTCTTCGTCATGCCGGCAGCCACGTAGCCTGCCAGGTAGGCGGCCTCGGCGGTGTTGAACAGCAGCGGACGCGCGTTGTCCAGGGTCACCGTGTTGTTGTTGCCGTCGTTGAAGCTGGAGTCGATGAGCGCGTAGTGCAGGTCCTTGTTCTCGTCGGCGGAGGTGTGGATGGCCTTCTCCAGGTTGAAGCCGACGCCGATGATCAGGTTGCAGCCGTCGGAGACCATGGACTCAACGTTCGGGTTGAAGTCCGCGTCCGAGTTGGACTCAGCCGTGTTGATCTGGATTCCGAGGCTGTTCTGGGATGCCTTGAGGCCGTCGTAGGCGGACTCGTTGAAGGACTTGTCATCCCAGCCGCCGGCGTCAGAGACCGCGCAGGCCTTGAAAGAGGTGGCATCCTTCGCCCCGCCGGACTGGCTGGTGGCGGTTCCTCCACCACCGCCACCACAGCCGGCCAAGGCGAGCGTTGCGACTCCCGCCGCAGCGAGGAGCTTCGTGAGGTGCTTCATGAGTGTTTTCCTCCGTTGATGTGGATTATTCCTTGAACCGGTGGCGGCGCGGGCCGCGGATCATGTTCGCACAGCAATCGCGCGAACATTTGTCATGATCGACTTTTACGTCTGATCCGAGTCTCCCGCGCCGCCCCTACCCTGTCAAGGGCTACTTGTTTTCGCTTTGGTAACGATTGAAGCGGCGCCGGGCAAACACCCCGGCAACGCCGATCGCTCCGACGAACATCGCACCGGCCAGGCCGCTCACGTCCGCGCCCGTACGAGCCAGGGAACCCTTGGGTGTCTTCGTGTTCTTATGAGGCGTCGGGGCCGCCTGGGGGCCGGGCTGCGGATCACCCGTCGCGTCCGTCGACGGACTCGGGTCGGGCGCCGCCGTGCCCGCGCAGGTCACGGGGATCGTCAGGCCGTCCCCGGCCTCGACGACCGTGGCGAAGTCGGTGGCGACCGTGACGGGAACGTTCACGACCTCACCGGCAGCCTTGCCCTCACAGGCCCCCACGACCGTCACGTCGACACTCGCCTGACCCGCACCATCCGTCGTAATGACCGAGGCGGCGTGCGCGTCCACGAGGGAGTTATCGACCTCGGCCACGGCCTGCGCTCCCCCGGCGCTCACGCGTACCTTCGAGGTGATGGCCGGACCTTCGGAGAAGGACAGGCCGCGCAGCGGGATCGTCACCGTCGACCCATCGGCGACGGGATCCGTGGGCAGGGTCAGGCCGATCGAGGACTTGGCCTCGCGCGGCGTCAGGCCTCCGGTGGCCTGGATCGAGCGGGCCGCCGCACCCGAGTGCGCGCCCAGGTAGGCGTTGAAGGAGTCGCGGTCCAGGTTTCCGTTCGTCGTGGCCGCTCCCCCGCGGGTGAGCGCCTCGAAGGAGTCGCCACCGGCCAGCAGGAAGGTCACGGAGCCAACCGTGTATGTCGCGTCTGCCTTCAGCGCTTCACCGTTGATCGTCACCGACGTGATGCGCTCTCCGTAGGGCTTCGCGGGATCGTAGGTGTAGCGCACGTTCGAGGACAGGCCCAGCTTGAGCATGGGGCGAGAATTCTGGGAATTCAGATCGGTCTTCCACTGCTGCTCGAGCGCGTCCTTAACGTCCGAACCCTTCAGCGTCACGTACCCCAGCTCGTTGGAGAAGGGCTCAACCTCGTAGGTCTGCGCGTAGGTGATCGTCCCGTCCTCGTTCGGCACCAGGTCGGCGCGCAGGCCGCCCGCGTTGATCATGCCGATGTCGACATTCTTTCCGTCCGGGGTGAGGATCGTTTCGCGCAGGGAGTCGGCCACCAGGTCACCCAGGGAGGATTCGATGCCTCGGTTCGAGCCCGGATCCGTCGCCCCCTCGGGGGTCGTGAAGACACCGCGCCTGAAGGGTTCCGTGTAGCCCGTGGCGACGACGCGCTTACCGGCTTCCTTCGAGTCGGCCTCGGCCTTATCGACAATCGCCTGGGTATCCGCGTCCGCGCCGCACTGAGCGACCTCGGCGGCGGGGATGAGGATCGAGTCAGCGCTGGTCACCTTGCGCGTCGCCGGGTCGATCGTCAGTCGGATCAGGCCCAGGTTGTCCGTGTAGGAACCCGACGCGATGCCCGCCAGGCGCGGGTTGGCGGACTCGAAGGACTCCACCGAGTTCACGTGGTCGAACTCGTAGGGCACGTGCGTGTCCCCACCCATGAGACCGTCGACATCCTTGCCGACCTTCGTGTAGTTGTTCTTCACGTCGTCATCCAGCATGGCGATGACAACGTCAGCCGTGCCGCTACCCTTCAGCTCGGCGGCCAGGGAGTTGATGCGCGCGATCGGGTCCGTGAAGGTCAGGCCGGCGGTCGTTCCGGGGCTGAGCTTGTAGGGCACGTCCTGGGCGATGGCGCCAATGAAGGCGACCTTCATGCCCGAGGGCGACGTCCACACCTTGTAGTCCCCCAGGTAGGGGGTGCCGTCCCCGTAGGTGCCCATGCCCTCGATGTTGGCACCCAGGTAGGGGAAGGTCGCCTGCACGAACTCGCTCGGGTTGGATCCGTCAACGCGCTGCTTGAAGACGGCCTGCCCCATGTCCAGCTCGTGGTTGCCGATCGTCGAGGCCAGCGGATCCATCGTGTTGAGGGCCGCGATGGTCGGGTTGTCCTTGAGCGCGCCGGAGATGTAGGGGGACGCGCCGATGTTGTCTCCCAGCAGGGTGAACGAGGAGTTGGGGTTCGTCGCGCGCGCCTTCTTCAGGTAGCAGTTCATCGCGGGCAACCCAGCCTCGCGCACGACACCCTTCTTGGCGACCTGCTGGATATGCCCGTGCACGTCCGTGAGGTTGTAGAGGTCCAGGGTGATCGGCGAGGCCTCGTTCTGCGAGGCCTCATCCTGTGGGGCCGCGAGCGCCGCTGCGGGCAGGGAGGCCAGGGAGAGGGCGGCCGCCGAGGCGAGCGCGAGGCGAGTCCATGGTCTGCGCATGGGTGTGTTCCTTTCATCGGGGCGGCACCGAAGCCGCGTCCTGCGTGGTGGGTGTGGAGTTCGTGGTGTCAGCCGCGACGACGACGGCGGCGCGAGACGAGGATGAGTCCACCGCCGAGGGCGGCGAGGAGTATCCCGATGCC
>CALBAF010000343.1 GCA_937926415.1 uncultured Actinomyces sp. | reverse complement strand
ATGCCCGCCCCGCCCGTGGGCATGCCGGAGTAGACGCGGATCGGCTCCATGGCCTCGCCGCCGGTGACCTGGGCGATGTCGAGGCGCGAGGGGCCACGTCCCAGGAAGACGCGCCCCTGCCCGCCGACGGATTCCCAGGTAACGGGCGAGGCCGGGGATGCGGAGCGCTCGGGCACGAAGGGCTTGTAGATGCCGCGCGCGGTGCGCGTGTTCATCTGCTCGGCGTGGTGGCGGAAGAAGCCGATTCCGCCGCGCAGGATCACGTTGGAGGTCAGGAAGAAGGTGATGACGGCCAGAATCGCGACGCCCACAACGATCGCCGCCGGGCGCGGCATGTAACCGCCGAGCGCGCCGGTCAGCATGCGTCCCACCCGGTTCAAGGCCACGACGATCAGGATGAGACACCAGGCGATGACGACCGTGCCGGCGGTGCCCAGGAGATACTCGCCGAAGGTCTCCCCCGGCATGTTGACGAGCTTGGCGGCGACACGGGCCCGGCGATAGGACTGGATGACCGCGTAGAGCCACCACACGGCAAAGATCGCGGCGACGCACACCCGGAAGCCGATCTCGACGGGCTCGGATGCCCGAATCGTCAGACCGGTCATTGCGATGACGCGGGCACCCACATTCTGGACGATGACGCCGGCGACGTAGCCACAGGAGACGAGGACACCCGAGGCGACCGCGTGCCACGCCCAGGAGCGCGCCATCAGCGACGGCGCCACGCTCACCGCGTACATGGCGAGGGCAGCGATCACTCCCAGAAACGACACAGTCATGGCTCCCATTGTGCCAGGCGAGTCCACCCCAATCAGGAATGGCACGAGGCACGGACTGCCCCACACTCCCAGGCCGAACACGCGGCCACTTCCTTCGCCTCGCCCAGACGGTCACGCACCGCCGCGATCGTTCGGCTTCACTCCTCGGACGCAATCGGATACCGTGGACACATCACCACCGACTTCGTCACCAACGGAGACGATTCAGACAATGGCGCAACGGACCCACGACGCGCCCCGCACAAACCGGGAAGACCGATGCCTGAGAACCATGATGAGCACCATGCCGAAATGATGCGCGGAGTCCTCGCGCTCCTCAACAAGCTGCCCCCCAGGCCGCAGATCACCTTCCGCGGCTACGTCGATCGCACGGTGGACCGCGTGCGGGTCGTCGGCTCGCCGGCGCTCACGTCGACGTCACACAGCCTCGAGATCGCGACGAACAACCTGGCGCGGCCGGAGGTCGCCATCGTCGTCGGCGCCAACGGGCGCGACCTCACCCCGATCCTGGCGGCGGCTCCCGGCTTCAACCTCCAGGAGGTCACCTACCTCCCGAACTCCTACTTCCTCCAGCACATCGCCCACGAATACAACGGCGTGACGATCCAGGTCTACGAGGAAATCGTTCTCAACAGCGACTCCGCTGGATTCACGATCGCTCATCCGCTGCGCACCTGGGATCCGGTTCTGGCCGTCCTCGACCCCGCCCTGCGCAGCGCGCGGGAGCGCCCGCTCCCCATGCCCGAGGGGTCCTCGGACAGGTTCCTGGAGCCCATTCACTGACGTGCCATGCTCGGATCCCGCACCTCTCACAGGTGGGTGAGCCACACGAGCGTCGCGTACGGGATGGTCACCTGCTCCCCCGGCGCATACCCGAGGTGGTCGTACCGGAAGCGAGAAACACACAGAGGAACACGCATGATCACGTTCATTAACAACGCCGGCGCGGCCATCGTCTCTCGCAAGATTGTTGAGCGCACAGGCAACATCAAGTGGCTGACCCGCGAGGAACCCTTCGCCCCTCAGGACTCGGGCTGGCGCGTGCTATCCGACCGCGACACCGCCGAGTACCTGGATGATCCAAAAAACATGACCGTCGTTGACTTCAACGAGCTGTGCAACCTTGAGCCCGCCTGCATCGGCATCTACGACCTGCCGATCGGCTCCGACATTCAACTCGTCGTCGAACCTGACGGACGTCGGCGATGGTTCGATAACAAGACCGAGAAAGAGATTTCCTTCCGCTGACTCACGCAGCGGCCCCGCCCTCACAGGTGGGTGAGCCACACGAGCGTCGCGTACGGGATGGTGACCAGCTCCCCCGGCGCATACCCGAGGTGGTCGTAGAGGTACCAGCGCAGGTTCTCCTGCATGCGGGCACGGCCGGCCTCGGAGGAGCGAATGTATGAGGAGCGGGTCGTCCCCAGGGTGAGGATCTCCTCGGGGGTCATCCGGTCCTCCCAGGCGATCTGGGTGAGGGTCATCGGCTCAAAGCCTCCGCCCGGCGTGGGCGGCCTGTCGGGACGGTGCACGTCGCCTGAACGCATGATGCGCGTCAGGCGGTGCACCCACGGGATCGACACGGCCATCTGGTTCCACACGATCGCGAGCGCGCCGCCGGGCGCGAGGATCCGGGCTGCC
>CALBAF010000342.1 GCA_937926415.1 uncultured Actinomyces sp. | reverse complement strand
C
The DNA here is from genome assembly GCA_937926415.1 of uncultured Actinomyces sp. Taxonomy (GTDB): domain Bacteria; phylum Actinomycetota; class Actinomycetes; order Actinomycetales; family Actinomycetaceae; genus Pauljensenia. The sequence continues at coordinate 2,421 of CALBAF010000342.1, read as the reverse complement.
ATGACCCTGGTGGGCCTGTGCGCCGGCATCCTCTCTGGCCTGGTCGGCGTGGGCGGCGGATCCGTCATCGTGCCCGGCATGGAACTCGCCGTCGGAGCGGGAGACCTGATCGCGCGCGGCACGTCCCTCCTCGTCATGATCCCCACCGGCATCGCCGGCACCATCACCAACCTGCGCCACCGCATGGTCGACCTGCGCGTCGGCCTCATCGTGGGCGCCAGCGCTGCGGCCATCGCACCCGTCGGACGCCTTGCCGCCACACTTGTGTCCCCGGGCGTGGGAGCCGTCCTCTTCAACATCTTCCTGCTGACCATCATCGCCTCGACGATTCTGAAGATGCGCCGGAAAGCGCGCGCCCAGGGCTAAATGATTCCGTGTGGAATGGCGGGTTAACGTGCGAGTTTCCCCGTGTGATCAGGGAAGGTGTCTGCTGAACCAGCAACTACCGTGGTCGCCCAGAAAATTCGCATGCAATTCCCATCCACAGCTTCGTGGTTGCCATTAGAAAACCGCATCATTCCAACGATCCGATTTCAAAAGTCAAAACAGTTGAGAGGGAATTGCATGCGAAACTGGTGAGAGGGCGGGAAATATCGTCAGGAAGCCTGGCGTCATGCCGGGACATGCTGACCTCGTGTATAAAGCGCACCTCCACCCGCCGCACGGATACCTGCATGCGCAAACGGCCCCGGCCTCGTGGAAACGAGACCGGGGCCGTGCTCTCAGCCGCTAGCGCGACGGGCGGATCACTCGTCGGCGGCGCTGGGGTGCGTCATGTCGGCGGGAACGACCCACGCGTCGAACTCCTCGGCCGTCAGGAAGCCGAGCTCGAGGGCGGACTCGCGCAGCGACAGGCCCTTGTGATGCGCGTTCTTCGCGATCTTCGAGGCCTTGTCGTAGCCGATGTGGCGGTTCAGGGCCGTCACCTGCATGAGGTTGATGTCCAGGTTGTGCTGGATCTTCTCGTAGTTGGGCTCGATGCCGTACGCGCAGTTCGTATCGAAGGACACGCAGGCGTCGCCCAGCAGGCGGATGGACTCCAGGACGTTCCAGGCCATGACGGGCTTGAAGACGTTGAGCTGGAAGTTGCCCTGCGAGCCGGCGAAGCCGACCGTCGCGTCGTTGCCGAACACCTGAGTGGCGACCATGGTCATGGCCTCGCACTGGGTCGGGTTGACCTTGCCCGGCATGATGGATGAGCCCGGCTCGTTCTCGGGGATGATCAGCTCGCCGATGCCGTTACGCGGGCCGGAGGCGTACCAGCGCACGTCGTTCGCGATCTTCATGAGGGCGTCGGCCAGGACGCGCAGCGCACCCGAGACTAGCACCAGCGCGTCGTGCGCACCCAGGGCGGCGAACAGGTTGTCGGCCTGCGTGAACTCGATGCCGGTCTCCTCGGAGATCTTCTTGGCGGTGAGCTCGCCGAACTTCGGGTGAGCGTTCAGGCCGGTGCCCACGGCGGTGCCGCCGATGGCCAGCTCGCGCGCACGGGTGTCGGCGTACTCGATGCCATCGAGGGCGAAGTCGATCTGAGCAACCCAGCCGGAGATGACCTGGCCCAGACGGATCGGGGTGGCGTCCTGCAGGTGGGTGCGGCCCACCATGATGACGTCCTCGAACTCCTTGGCCTTCTTGTCCAGGGTGTCACGCAGCTGGCGCACGCGCGGGTACATGTCGTGCAGCTCGGAGACGACCGCGATGTGCATGGCGGTGGGGAACGTGTCGTTCGAGGACTGGCCACGGTTCACGTGATCGTTGGGGTGGACGGGGGACTTGGTGCCCATGGTGCCGCCCGCGATCTCGATGGCGCGGTTGGAGATGACCTCGTTGGCGTTCATGTTCGACTGCGTGCCCGAACCAGTTTGGAAGACGACGAGGGGGAAGTTGTCGTCGAGCTTGCCGGAGATGACCTCGTCGCCGGCCTGCGCGATGTAGTTCGCGATGTCGGCGGGCAGCTCGCCCAGCTCAGCGTTGGCCAGGGCTGCGGCCTTCTTCAGGATGCCGAGGGCGCGCACCATCGGGCGGCCCCACACGAAGGTGTTGCGTCCAATGTCGAAGTTGTGCAGCGAACGCTCGGTCTGAGCGCCCCAATAGCGGTTCGCGGGGACCTCAACGGCGCCCATCGAGTCGGTTTCGGTACGGGTTTCTTGTGCCACAGGTGGCTCCTTCGCGTAGGGCTTACGTACCCCTCTAGGATAGCGCCGCGCGCACTGTGAGGCGTGGGGCACTCGTCCTAGTCGCGTCCTAGTCGCGGGCTCGATTCTCGATGTCTGCTCGGTGCAGGAGCCACCAGGCGCACGCGCACGACAGGGCGACGAGCGAGAGCGCCAGCAGGAAGGGCGACAGCGGCATCCAGCCGTACAGGGCCGTGGCGCTCACGGGGGCCACGATCCATGTGATCGCGCCGGTCGCGTTGATGAC
>CALBAF010000341.1 GCA_937926415.1 uncultured Actinomyces sp. | reverse complement strand
GGCGTGTGCCGCTCCAGGCACGAGGAAGGAGGTGGCCGCGAGGGCCATGGCGGCGAAAGCCCGGGCAGCTGCGCGGCCCGGGTTCCGGTACTTCGTGGGGTTCATGAGGGGGTCCTCTAGGTGCTTTGCACGTGAATATGAATGAGAATCGTTATCATTCTATGCCTATGGCCCCCGCCGCGCAAAGTTCTGGCACCCGAAACCCCTGATGGGGACCCGAAAATTCACGGAGCACCCCTCCCCCAGGGCAATACCCCTCCCTTATATTTCGCATGCAATTCCCCTATCCTTCTTTCAACTTTTTAATCTAGATCGTTGAAATTCCGCGGTTTTCTCGACATCGCCAATTGGTCTGACGACCGAATTGCATGCGAAATTGGCGGTGAGCTTCGATGGCTAACCCCAACGCTTCGGCGCATAGCCCGTGCCGCAGCATCGCACCAACGGTTGACGAACTCGTGCGAACCGACATCGAAACCGCTGAAACTTTGCGATCTGTCGACGAGCACAGCCGACACAATAAACGAATTGTGATGGCCTGCGCACGCTTGCGCAGGTGGTGTGCACGCGGCCACTTTGCTTTGCAATTGCTTGGTTTTTGATGCGATCTAAATTACTGGCCGCACGGTTGATTCACCACTTTGGGAGGGATAAGCTATAACCATCAAGCGCCTGACAAAGCTGCCAAGCTGGTCCGGCGCTTTTCTGTTTGAAACGCAGGGTCGCGCCGACGCTACCCGCGTTGGCACACTCCTCGTTACAGACCGGGTGATCCTCGGCCTCGTCAAGCAGGGAATCAATACACAATACGATCCCACAAGGAGTTCACTCATGTTCTCGACCATCGACGTCATGGTTGCCCAGGCCCACATCGATCAGCTCAACGAGCTCGCCGACCCCAAGCACCTGGTGAAGGCCGACCGCCACTGAGCGAATTCCGGCACTGCCGGAATTCCACGCAAGTCCGCAGACCCGCAGGGGCTGCGGACTTTTTGCATACTATCTCGACCTCTCTTGAGACAGAAAACCGCAATGTATCTCATCCAAGAAGAAGGATGTATGCGTTGTTATTTCGATGGTCGCCTTGCACTCGACTTGATACCGTCAACATGCTCATTCAGGCTTGTCGATACCTTGTGCCACATCGGATCAAGCACGAAATCGATACCACGTCTACGCGCATACTTTGCGGCTGGCACGAAGTCAGAGTCACCAGAGATGAGGATGATCTGCGTGACCAGATCACGTTCGGCCAACGAAGCAATATCGAGACCAATACGCATATCGACTCCCTTCTGCGTGATGTTGAGTCGAATGTCGCGGTCGGTCAAGCTCTCAACGGTCCTTCTACCCGCGCACAGATCCTTAAGCACTCCGGGCCGCAGCGTATATTCACCGCCGCTTGATAGCTCTTCGCCTCGTCGCAAGGCAACCTTACGTTTCTTCACCAATGCTTCGAAGAATGCAGTCATCCACCGATACTGGTCACTCTGGGCAAGGTTCACCTGACGCTTTGTGATGGGGTTGAAAACCACTTTCGTTGATGGCGGGCAGTCGTAGTAGAAGATCCGGTAGAGGCTTGCCTCTTCAGCGCTCCCCTTGTTGAGGTGACGTATGCAGTAAGAAAATAGCTCATCTGCGCGCTCCTCGGGACTCTTGTCCCCAAACAGTTTCTTTGCCTGAAGGCGGTAGAACCCACCATCGACAAGGATTGCTGTGCGTTCGGAAAAACTGGCCACGTTGCCACTCCTCAATAGATAAAAAGCCAGTCATCGGCTTCTCCATATCAGCGGAGGGTCAACGGCTGGCTTTGCTACTGAAATCCTAACACTTCGCACGGCATGTGTCACCGTTTTCCTGTGGTGTACAGGAATAAAACAGTTGAGATCACCATGCGGAAGGCTGACTTCCATCGACGGCGAGGGGCTCTGATTGAACACCTCGTGGCCATTGACGGACGAGGAGTCAGCAAGAGCTATCGCCTCACCACGGTTAATGGTGCCTCAGTGCCCAGGGCATCCCTCCACGCCGGACCCCACTGGTGTGGAGGGCACCGGAGGGCCTGGCTTCGGTGCCCGTGGGTGGCGGCGGGGCCTGGCCGGGCTTCGAGACGACGCGCCGAGCGAAGCTC
>CALBAF010000340.1 GCA_937926415.1 uncultured Actinomyces sp. | reverse complement strand
GATCGTCGCCGCCCGCGAAGCCGTGAGCACACGGGCTGCCGCCGCCGCGGTGTCCGAACTGCGCGGACGTGTCGTCAAAGCGAGCATCACCCTGGGGCCGCGATGGAGGGCGACCAAGGGGGCCGAAACGACCACGCTTCTGACGACGGGCCTGGAGGACCTGCGCCCCTACTTCGTGTCCTTCCTCCCGCAGCTCGTCCTCGTCTGCACGGTGACCCCGGCGGCCCTCGGCGTCATTCTTCTGCTCGACTTCTGGTCCGCATTCATCGCCCTCCTCGTCATTCCCCTCATCCCGATCTTCATGATCCTCATCGGGCGTTTCACACAGGCAGCCTCGGAGGAAAAGCTCGCGTCGATGAAACGCCTGACTGCCCAACTCCTCGACCTCATGTCGGGGCTTCCCACGCTGCGAGGCCTCGGTCGAGAGAAGGCCCCCCGCACGCACTTGCACGCCTTGGGAGCCGCCAACACGAAGGCGACGATGGCAACGCTGCGCGTCGCGTTCCTGTCGGGCGGCGTGCTCGAGTTTCTCACGACCCTGTCGGTGGCTCTCGTGGCTGTCGAGGTCGGCATGCGCCTCGTGTTTGGCAACATTTCGCTGTTCCACGGCCTCGCGGTCATCATGCTCGCGCCCGAGGTATTCGAGCCTCTGCGCCAGGTCGGCGCGCAGTTCCACGCGTCAGCGAACGGCGTGACAGCTTCGAAGGCCGCTTTCGACATCATCGAAGAGGCCGAGGCCGTTACTTCCCCGGGAAGCGCCGCGTGCCCCGACATGACACACACCGACATCGTTCTGGACGGCGTCGGCGTGCGTGCTCGTGGCGCATGGGCTCCCGCCCCGACCACGGGCATTATCACACCGGGCGTCGTGACGGCTCTGTCAGGTCCTTCCGGCGCCGGCAAGTCGACGATCGTGTCGTGCCTGCTGGCCGACATGGCCCCGGATGCGGGCCGGATCGCCCTGCGCCAGTCGGCCTCAGCATCGACGGACGACGAGATCGCCCTGTCGGATATCGATCCCACCGCCTGGCGTCGGCAGATCTCGTGGGTTCCTCAATCCCCCACGCTGGTTCCCGGTACGGTCCTGGATAACATGGGCGATCTGCCCCTGGACGCCCTGACCGCGGCGGCTCAGGCGACCGGCTTCGATACCGTTGTGGCCACCACCCCCGAGGGATGGAACAGTGTCATCGGCTCCGGCGGCGTCGGCCTGTCCGTCGGTCAGCGCCAGCGCCTGGCGCTCACACGCGCGCTTGCCGCCCACTCCCAGATCGTCATCCTCGACGAACCGACCGCCCACTTGGATGCCGTCAGCGAAGAAACCGTCGTGCGCGCCATCAACGCGATGCGGGACGCGGGACGAACCATCATCGTCATCGCACACCGGGCCGCCATGATGGAGGCCGCGGACGTCGTCATCGATGTCCGCTCCGCCGCTGACGAGGAGGCACGCGCATGAGGCTCTTTGTGACCCGTTCCGAATCGGCTGCGCTGCGCCGATGCATCTCCATGCTCCAGGTCTCTCGTTCCGGCTTCGCGCTGTCGTTGCTCCTCGGCGTCACTGCCCTCGGCGCTGCGATCGCTCTCGGCGGCACCGCCGCCTGGCTTATCGCCCGCGCCTCCCAGCAGCCTCCGGTTCTCTATCTGACGGTCGCCGCTACCTCGGTCCGACTGTTCGGCGTCTCGCGCGCCCTCGCTCGCTACCTGTCGCGCCTGGCCTCCCACAAGGTCGCGTTGACGGGTATGGATAACCTCCGTAACAACCTGTACGACGAGTTGGCCACAGCCCCCGGCACGAAGCTGTCGACGCTGCGCCGCGGCGATCTCATGACCCGCGCGGGAGCCGACGTCGATGAGGTCGGAAACGTCGTCATCAAGACTCTCCTGCCGGCGCTCGTTGCGGCAATCGTCGGGGTTGGCACGGTCGGCGTCATCACGATCATTTCCCCGGCAGCGGGCCTCATCCTGGCGTTCAGCCTCGTCGTGTCGGGCGTCGTCGCCCCGGCGCTCATCGCCCGTTCGGTGCGCATGGCCGAAAGTCAGGGCGCCGAGGCTCGCACCGATATCGCGGCGACCTCGCTCGCGATCCTCGAGGGTGCCACCGAGCTGTCGATGGCGGGCACGCTGGATC
>CALBAF010000339.1 GCA_937926415.1 uncultured Actinomyces sp. | reverse complement strand
ATCCCGGCCGAGATCCGCGACCGCGTCTTCGACCGCTTCGTGCGTGGGGACTCCTCGCGCACGCGCGACGGCCGCGGCTCCTCGGGCCTGGGAATGTCGATCGTCGAGTCGCTCGCCCGCGCGATGGGCGGGTCCGTGCGGCTGGTCGACTCCGAGCAGGGGACCGTCGTCGACGTGACATTGCCCGCCGCCTGAACGTGCCTGCGTGGACGACTCGTTCACGCGCTGATCAGGATCGTTGCAATTCCGGGCGTTATGGGCTTGTGTGTCCTGGGTCGCCCCGGCGCGTCCCATGTCACCTGCGCCCACATGCCGGTCTTTCGCGGCGCGATGCCTGGCGGGCCGTAGGATTGATGTGGTGGCGTGTGCCACCCGAAGGCGTGCGAATCGGCACGTACAGATAGAAATGAGGCTCTAGTGGCACTGATCGTGCAAAAGTACGGCGGTTCTTCCGTCGCCGACACCGAAGCCATGAAGCGCGTCGCCCAGCGCATCGTGGACACGCACAACGCGGGACACCGCGTCGTTGTCGTCGTATCGGCGATGGGTGATACGACCGACGACCTGCTCGACTCGGCCGCAGCCCTCACTGACAACCCGCCCGAGCGTGAAATGGACATCCTCCTGTCGGCAGGCGAGCGCATCTCGATGGCCCTCCTCGCGATGGCCGTCAATGAACTCGGCGTCGAAGCCCGCGCCTACACCGGCGCACAGGCCGGCATCCAGACCGACAGCCGCTTCGGTGCCGCCCAGATCGTCGGCATGGTCCCCGAGCGCGTCGCCCGCGCCATCAAGGACGGCCAGGTCGCCATCGTCGCCGGCTTCCAGGGCATCTCCAAGGACGACGACGTCACCACGCTGGGCCGCGGAGGATCCGACACGACCGCCGTCGCCCTCGCCGCAGCCCTGCACGCCGACGTGTGCGAAATCTACACGGACGTCGACGGCCTCTTCTCCGCCGACCCGCGCATCGTCCCCAAGGCCCACCGCCTGCGCACCCTCACCCAGGAAGAAACCCTGGAAATGGCTGCGCACGGCGCCAAGATCCTCCACCTGCGCGCCGTCGAATTCGCGCGCCGCTACGGGGTCCCCCTGCACGTACGCTCCTCGTTCTCCGAAAAGAACGGCACCTGGATCTCCGACTCCCCCGCAAACCCCGAACTCAAGGGCCTCGTGCCCGACGCAGCCCTGAAGTCTCCCGAGGAAAACGCCATGGAAAAGCCCGTCATCTCCGGTATCGCTCACGACCGCTCCCAGGACAAGATCACCGTCACCGACGTGCCGAACAGCCCCGGCGTCGCCGCCCGCGTCTTCGCCGTCGTCGCCGAGGTCGGCGCCAACATCGACATGATCGTCCAGAACCTGCCGATCTCCGACCCGACCAAGGCCAACATCACCTTCACCCTGCCCGAAGGCGACGCGCAGAAGGCCCTCGACGCCCTCGAAGCCCACCGCGACGAGATCGGCTTCAACGAGCTGCGCTACAACCCCAACATCGGTAAGCTCAGCCTCGTCGGCGTCGGCATGCGCACCAACCCCGGCGTCTCCGCGCGCCTCTTCAGCGCCCTGTCCGACGCGGGCATCAACATCGACCTGATCTCCACCTCCGAGATCCGCATCTCCGTCGTCACCCGCCTCGACGACCTCGACCGCGCCGTCCAGGCCGTCCACACCGCCTTCGGCCTCGACGCCTCCGAAACCGAGGCCGTCGTCTACGGCGGCACCGGCCGCTGATCAATCATCGACGAGGCCTGGGCCTTTTCCGCTCATCCGCGCGGTTCCGGCGCTCCCGAGAGTGCGCCCCGGCCTCGTCCCCATAGATTTCACCCAGCGTTCGCCCCGTCGTATGGGCGCGCGCACCAACACAAGGAGAACACCATGAGTGGATTCAACGTCGCCGTCGTCGGCGCCACCGGCCAGGTCGGCCGAGTCATGCGCACCCTGCTCGAAGAGCGCAACTTTCCGGTCGAGACGATCCGTTTCTTCTCGTCCGCGCGCTCCGCGGGCCAGACCCTGACCTTCAAGGGCCAGGACATCGTCGTCGAGGACGTTGCGACGGCCGACTACTCCGGCATCGACATTGCCGTGTTCTCCGCGGGCGCCACCGCCTCGCGCGAGTACGCCCCCAAGTTCGCGGCCGCCGGCGCGGTCGTCGTCGACAACTCCTCCGCGTGGCGCAAGGACCCCGAGGTCCCGCTCGTCGTCTCCGAGGTCAACCCCGACGACGTCGACAACCGCCCCAAGGGCATCATCGCCAACCCGAAT
>CALBAF010000338.1 GCA_937926415.1 uncultured Actinomyces sp. | reverse complement strand
GATCACTTGGAGGCGATCGCGTTGTTGATGTTGGTGGTCATCGTAGCCCAACCCTCGGCGGGGGTCTCGATGCCACTCACGATGTTGGCCTCGGTCTGGCCCCAGAAGTTCCAGACGGAACCCATCGCGGGGATCGCGGGGGCGAGAGCGCCGGACTCGGCGACCTTCGCGAAGTCCTTGATGTCCTTGTCATCCGACTTGGCGGCGACCGAAGGCATCGCGGAGGCACGACCACCGAGCTTCTGCATGTGTTCCTGAGCCTCGGGGGTGGCCAGGTAGTTGAAGAACTGCTTGGCAGCGACCGGGTTGGCGGACTTGGCGCTCTGGTAGAACATCTGGACGCCAACGAAGGGCTGCGCAGCCTGGGAGCCGGCGGAGGGGACCGGCAGGACGGAGACGTCCATGCCGGCCTCGCGGAAGGCAGCGACGTTCCAAGGGCCGGTCACCGTGTAGGCGGCCTTGCCATCGAGGAAGGCCTGCTTGGCGATGTCACCCGTGATGGACGTGGAGAGCACGCCCGCGTCAGCCTGTGCCTTCAGCCAGTTTGCGAAGTCGGTGCCGCCGGAGCCACCCATGGCCAGCTCGGAGGTGTACTCGCCGTCAGCGTTGGTGTTGAAGACGGGGGCGCCGAAGGAGGTCTGGAAGCCGTAGAAGTGGTACGGGTCACCCTTGTCACCCATCTGGATGATGAAGGGGTACTGGACGCCGGCGGTCTTGCCAGAGGCGATCATGTCGTCGTACGTCTTGGGCTCGTCCTTGGTGAGGGCGTTGTTGCGCACCAGGGCAACGGACTCGACGGCGTAGGGAACGCCGTAGGTCTGGCCGTTGTAGGTGACGGCCTTGACGGCGACGTCTGCGAAGTTGGACTTGGCCTCGCCGAGGTCCACGGGAGCGACGACGCCGTTAGCGACGAGTGCACCCAGCTTGTCGTGGGCCATGACGATCATGTCGGGGCCGTTGCCGGTGGGCACCTGGGTCGTGAACTCGGTGTCCATGTCGGCTTCGGACTTCTGCACGACGTTGACCTTCACGCCGGTGTTGGTGGTGAAGTCCTCGGCGAGGTGCTCAACCTGGGAGAAGCGGGTGTCGTCCGCCCAGATCGTCAGGGTCGCCACAGCGTCGGTGTTCGCGCTGTCCGAGGAGGTCGAGGAAGAGGTGGTGCCGTTGTTGCAGGCGGCCAGGGCGGTAGCCGCCGCGAGGACGCCGAGCGCTGCGATGCCACGTCGCATTATTTCTCCTGTGTTGGTCAGGCGGGTCGCCTCCATCAGCGACCTGCTACATGGTCACTGTAATACGTCAGATTTTGTTTCTGCAACAATTTTCGGAATTGTGTGCAAGCTGTTACATTTGTATGGAAACAGCTGCACTCGGACACCCAAAGGAGCGTTGCGCCGATGACCAAAAATCGTACAAGCATGGCCGACATCGCCGCTCATGCCGGCGTATCGACTGCAACTGTTTCACGCGTTTTCAACGGCGTCGGACAGGTCTCCGAAGACACGCGCCGCAGGGTCCTGACGGCGATCGACGAGCTGGGCTACGACCGTCCACCCAGTGAACACACGCCCAGCACCCCGACGATCGGCGTCATCGTGCCGGAGCTGACGAACCCGATCTTTGCCTCCTTTGCCCATCACCTTCAAGAGGAGATCTCTCGCGCGGGCGGCATCGCTCTCATCCGTACGCAGACACCGGGGGCGACGTCCGAGTTCGACCACCTGTCATCGCTCATCGAACACCGCATCAGCGGGCTCATCTTCGTCTCCGGCAGGCACGCCGACCTCCTATCCGACCTCTCCCCCTATCACGACGCCGCCGCGCGAGGAATCCCCTTCGTCACGATCAACGGCGCGCGCCCCGAGGTCCCGGCCCCCGACTTTTCCACCGGAGATTCTCTCGGCATCCGTGCCGCGATCACGCACCTTCACGAGCTGGGCCACACGCGCATCGCACTTCTGACCGGCCGCACGCACATCGTCCCGGCACTGCGCAAGGCCGAGGCGTTCACGCAGGTGATGGGCGAGCTGATCGGAGACCACGCCCCCATCATCGAAGAGACCTTCTATACGTACGAGGCCGCGGCCGCCTACACGCACGCCCTCCTGGAGCGCGGCGCGACGGCGATCATCACAGGTTCTGACCTGCAGGCTCTCGGCGCGATCCGCACGATTTCCTCGCTCGGCCTGTCGGTCCCGGGCGACATCTCGGTCATCGGTTTCGATGACACGTTCCTCATGAGCCACCTGGATCCGGCACTCACGACGATTCACCAGCCCGTGCAGTCGATCGTCGCCTCCGCCGTGCGCGCCCTTTTCGAGGCATTGAACACAGCCGACTACGTTCCCACACACGCCGATTACGTCTTTTCGCCCGATCTCATCGTGCGCGGCTCGACGGGACACGTCAGATAATTCCCCAGATCACAACGGTCCGGGCACCGAGATTGAATTGACAAAGATTCTCAATTTCAAAGAGAATGATTTTCATGTCGAAGAGAATCTTTGCTGCCGCATGCGCGGCTGCCACAGCGCTCACCCTGTCCGCCTGCATCTCCCCATCCACATCTAACGGCGGCTCCTCCAAGGACGGCAAACTCACCGTCATGGCCTCGTTCTACCCCCTGCAGTACCTAGCCGAGAAGATCGGCGGCGAGCACGTCTCCGTTACCTCGCTGACCCCGGACGGTGCCGAGCCGCACGACCTCGAGCTCTCCCCCAAGATGGTTGACTCCCTGTCCTCTGCGGACGCGGTCATCTACCTCGCGGGCTTCCAGAGCGCGGTCGACGAGGCCATCGAGCAGCAGGCCCCCAAGACCGTCATCGACGTTTCCTCCGCAGCCGAGCTGATCGAGGCCGGCACCGACGCAAACCACCCCTCCGAGGACGAGGAAGAGGCCACCGATGAGGCCCAGTCGGGCCATGACCATGAAGGCCACGATCACGACCATGAAGGCCACGATCACGAGGGTCACAACCACGACCACGAAGGCCACGATCACGAGGGCCACGATCACCACCACGACATGAGCGCGGACCCGCACTTCTGGCTAGATCCCACCCGCATGGCGAAGGCCGCCACCCTGGTGGGCGACAAGCTCGCCGAGGCTGACTCCGCCCACGCCGACGTCTACAAGGCGAACGCGAAGGCCCTGGCCGACGAGCTCAGCACCCTGAGCGACACCCTGGTCACCAAGACCTCGAACTGCAAGGTCAAGACCTTCGTCACCGCCCACACCGCCTTCGGTTACCTGGCGGACCGCACGGGCCTGACCCAGGTCGGCATCTCCGGCCTCGACCCCGAGTCCTCCCCCTCCCCCGCGCGTCTGGCTGAAATCGCCCAGATCGCCAAGGAGCAGGGTGTGACGACGATCTTCACCGAGGCCCTCATCGATCCCAAGGTCGCTCAGACCCTGGCCGACGACCTCGGCATCGCGACGGCCGTCCTGGACCCGATCGAGTCCCAGACCGACGCGTCCAAGGACTACGCCGCGACGATGAACTCCAACATTGACGCCCTGACGAAAGCCCTCGACTGCCAGTGACAACGACTGACAACCCCACGACGGCGGGAGCCTCC
>CALBAF010000337.1 GCA_937926415.1 uncultured Actinomyces sp. | reverse complement strand
GCCTCGAAGCCCGCCCGTGCCCTCCGGTCCCTCCGGCGCCCTCCACACCGGCGGTGCCTGTGGTTCTGGTGTGCTCGGCCAGGCCTCGCCGCCGCCCACGGGCACCGCAGTTGACACTCACAAATTTCGCACGTAATTCCCCTGTGACTCTTTCAAATCTTGAATGCGCCTCGTTGGAATTGCAACGTTTTCAGCGGTTGTTGAAACTTCCTTCAAACGAATTACGTGCGAGTTGTCCGGAGCCTGCTGTTTCTTATGTCCCGCACCAACGCATACAGGAGTGCTCTGTCTTTCGCGGTCCCACCGTGCCTCATCGGCGCGCCGGGTGGCACCCTAGTTGGGGTTTTCGTACCTCGCTATGAAACCGACAGCACCTTTGCTAGCACTTCCTTGCAGCGGAATGAAACCGCCATCGCCTTTGCGAGCGATGAAAGGCCATTTTTGGGCCATTTCGACCCTGCAAAGGTGTTAGTGGTTTCAATGGGGCGCGCAGCGTGGCGTGCAAAGGTGTTGGTGGTTTCAATGGGGCGCGCAGCGTGGCGTGCAAAGGTGTTGGTGGTTTCAATGGGGCGCGCAGCGTGGCGTGCAAAGGTGTTGTCGGTTTCAAAGTTGCCCCGTCATCGCGCGCTATGCGCGAAAAAGCTCGCCCTGCGCGGCCTGGAATGGGTGTGAGCGCGAAAAAGTTCGCCCTGCAAGCCCAAAACGGGCGAAAAATGCTGTTTTCAGGCGTGCTGGGCGAGTTTTTTCGCGGAAGTGCCGCGGAACAGCCGCTGAAAGCCCTCACGGTGAGCGTGCGTAGGCGCGTCGGCAGTCCTTGCGGCCACCTCTCGTCAGCAGGGGAGAAGTTTCGCATGCAATTCCCCTCAAGGCATTTCAAGTGATGAACTTCGATCATTGAAATTCTGCCGTTTTGCCTCCGCTCTGGACGGAGGCCCTGCGGGAATTGCATGCGACTTTGAGGGATGTGCGAGTTTTGCCGTGATCCTTGGCCTCGCGAAGGCTTGTGGTTAGTTATGACGGTTTGTGGTTGGCCGCGGCTGCGTTGATCCACGCCGCAGCATACGGTGGGGCCATGTGAATCAGAAGCGGTAGTCTGCTCCTAACGGCAGCGGGCCGGTGGCCCGACCTCAACGTATGGCAGGTGCTCCATGTTCTTCTGTAACGATGCGCTGAACCCCGCAGGTAACGGCCTGGGCCCCGACGAGTGGTGGAAGGGCGCGGTCGTCTACCAGATCTACCCGCGCTCCTTCAAGGATTCCAACGGCGACGGCTTCGGTGACCTCGAGGGTATCCGCTCCAAGCTCGACTACCTGAAGTCCCTGGGTGTGGACGTCCTGTGGCTGTCGCCGATCTACGTCTCCCCGCAGGCGGACAACGGCTACGACATTGCGGACTACTACGACATCGACCCCATGTTCGGCACGCTGTCGGACTTCGACCGCCTGTTGGAGGGCGTCCATGAGAGGGGCATGCGCCTCGTCATGGACCTGGTCGTCAACCACTCCTCCGACGAGAATCCGTGGTTCGTCGAGTCGCGCTCCTCGCGGGAAAATCCGAAGCGCGACTGGTACATCTGGCGCGATCCGCGGCCCGGGTTCGTGGGCGGCGAGGCCGGGGCTGAGCCCAACAACTGGGAGTCCTTCTTCTCCGGCTCGGCCTGGGACTGGGACGAGGCCACGGGCCAGTACTACCTGCACCTGTTCCACAAGAAGCAGCCTGACCTGAACTGGGACAACCCCGATGTGCGCGCCGCCGTCTACGAGATGATGAACTGGTGGCTCGACCGCGGCGTCGACGGCTTCCGCATGGATGTCATCAACTTGATCTCGAAGGAGCCGGGTCTGCCCGACGGCATCGTCTACCCCGGGCGCGCGTGGGGCGAGGGCTTCCCGCACTTCTCCGAAGGCCCGCACCTGCACGAATACCTCGCCGAGATGCGCCGCGAGGTGTTCGATGGACGCAGCGGCACCATGACGGTCGGTGAGTGTCCCGGCGTGCGCCGCGACAACGTCTTGCTGTACACGGACCCGGCCCGGCGCGAGCTTGACATGGTGTTCCAGTTCGACCACGTCGACCTCGGCCTCGAAGCGGGGAAGTTCCACCCCCGCCCGCTGCGGCCCGGCGAGCTCGCCGACTGCCTGAGTGCCTGGCAGGAGGCCCAGGGGCAGGTCGGCTGGAACAGCCTCTACCTGGACAATCACGACCAGCCGCGCGCCGTCAGCCGCTTCGGCGACGAGGAATACCGCTACGAGTCGGCAACGGCCTTGGCCACCGCCCTGCACATGCTGCGTGGCACGCCCTACGTGTATCAGGGCGAGGAGCTCGGCATGACCAACGGGGTATTTCGCGGCATTGAGGATTTTCGTGACGTCGAGGCCCTGCGCTACTACCGTGAGGCCGTGGAGTCGGGGGAGAACCCCGAGGACGTCCTCGCAGGTATGCGCCCCACCGGCCGCGACAACGCGCGCACCCCCGTCCAGTGGGACGGAAACGAGAACGCCGGCTTCACGGAGGGCACCCCGTGGATCGGCGTCACCCCGAACTACACGGAGATCAATGCCGCCTCCCAGGTCGGCGACCCGTCCTCCGTGTACGCCTACTACCGCGCGCTCGCGGACATCCGCCATGGCCTGCCCGTCATTACGGCCGGCTCATTTGAGCGCATCGAGACCCCCTCGCCCGCGATCTTCGCCTACCGCCGTACCCTCAGCGAGGCCGTGGCAACTGTCCTCGTCAACCTCTCCTCCCAGCCCGTCTCCCTCGGCGATGCGGCGCGCGGGGTGAGTGGGGACCTCCTCCTGGCCAACCGCGAGCTGTCCGAGGG
The DNA here is from genome assembly GCA_937926415.1 of uncultured Actinomyces sp. GTDB lineage: Bacteria > Actinomycetota > Actinomycetes > Actinomycetales > Actinomycetaceae > Pauljensenia. Next base: position 749 of record CALBAF010000337.1, on the reverse strand, counting down.
TGACCGGGGAGTCCCGGCAGTCCTGGAGCCGTGGGAGGCGCGCGTCTACCTCGCGTGAGACTGGCGGAGCCCCGGGATCAGTGCGATCCCAGGGCTCCGTATGGGGGCTGCCCGACGAGCACAGCTGCCCGATGAACAGCTGCCGATAGGCGAGGCCTCAGTAGTAGTAGGGGTAATCCTCCCAGCGGGGGGCGCGGTGCTCGAGGAAGGCGTCGCGCCCCTCCTGGGCTTCGGCCGTCATGTAGGCCATGCGCGTGGCCTCGCCCGCGAAGACCTGCTGGCCGGCCAGGCCGTCGTCAGCCAGGTTGAAGGCGAACTTGAGCATGCGGATGGCCTGCGGGGACTTCGTCGCGATGGTCGCGGCCCACTCCAGGGCGGTCTCCTCGAGCTCGGCGTGGGGGACGGCCCGGTTGATGACGCCCCAGCGCTCGGCAGTTTGCGCGTCGTAGCGCTCGGCGAGGAAGAAGATCTCGCGTGCCCGCTTATCCCCGGTCTGGCGGGCCAGGAGCGCAGAGCCGTAGCCGGCGTCAAAAGACCCGACGTTCGCGTCCGTCTGCATGAAGGCTGCGTGCTCGATGGAGGCCACCGACAGGTCCGCGACCACGTTGAGGGAGTGGCCGCCGCCGGCTGCCCACCCCGGGACGGCCGCGATGACGACCTTCGGCATCGTTCGGATGAGGCGCTGGACTTCGAGGATGTGCAGGCGTCCGGCGCGTGCGGGGTCGATCTGCTCTCGGCGTTGGGCGGTG
>CALBAF010000336.1 GCA_937926415.1 uncultured Actinomyces sp. | reverse complement strand
CCGGCACTCTCGTGCCGGCCCGCCCCACATACGTCAGCAGCCGCCGTTACGACTGAGGGAGCGCCGGGCAGGCGATGCCCGTGCGGGCGTGGCACTCGTAGCCGCCCGGGTTCTTGAACAGATACTGCTGGTGGTAGTCCTCCGCGTACCAGAAACGTGCGATGGAATCGGCATCGGGAGCGGGAGAAATAACGGTCTGAATCGGCCCGAATCCGCGTTCGGTGAGCACCTTCTGATAGGCGTCTCGCAGGGCGGTCGCGGCGCGCATCTGCGCGGGCGTGGTCGTCCAGATCTGTGAGCGGTACTGGTCGCCGATGTCGTTGCCCTGGCCGCCCACCTGCGTGGGGTCGTGGACCTCGAAGAAGAGGCGAACGAGGTCAGCCGCGCTCGTGAGCGCGGTGTCGAAGACGACGCGCACTGTTTCCGCGTGCCCCGTCGAACGAGAACACACCTGCTTGTACGTTGGATTGGGGCAATGGCCGCCCATGTATCCGGTTGCTGTGGTGACGACGCCGGGAGCATTCCACAGGGCCTTCTCAACGCCCCAGAAGCACCCCGCGGCAAGGTAGATGACCTCCTGGCCCGCCCCGGCCTCGTCCCTCATATTCGAGCCGAGGACCGCGTGCGTGGAGATGTGAACGTTCGTGTGTGCCTGTTTGAAAAACGATGTCATGGGTCCCAGTATGCGCCCCGCGTGGCAGGTGAGCGCGCTGCGCGTGCGGAAATGGGGTCGAAGGCGAGTACGCTTAGGGGTGAACGAAAAGGAGGGACCGTGGCCGACACTCAGGAACAGCCGCGCTGGAAGCTATCCGACCTGATGGGCAGACTCTCAGCTGCCCTGCCGACGAAGCGCGTTGATGAATCCGCGCCCGCACCCGTGATGCTGTCCGTGCGCGAAGAACACGAGGATGATCGTGATGTCGCCGCCACCGTCCCGCGCACCCTCCGCGTGGCAGCGGCGATCTCGTGGCGTACTCTGATCGTCGCCGGCCTGGTCTTGGCTGTCCTGTGGGGCATCGCCCGCCTAACAATCGTCATCATGCCGGTCGCGATCGCGCTGACGGTCGCGGTGCTTCTCGAACCACTTGTCTCCTGGATGCGCCGTCGCCTGCACTTTCCCTCGTCGCTGGCCGCAACCGTCGGCCTGCTCGTCTTCTTCGCCGCCGTCGCCGGCGCGCTGAGCCAGGCCGCCGCCGAACTCATCCAGCAGGTGCCGTATCTGGCCTCGGAGGCCGCGGACGGCTTCCGCAAGCTGCTCGACGCGATTGTGCACAACGAGTTTCTGCAAGACGGTCCGTTCAAGATGGACACGACAGTCCTCACGAATACGGCCGAGCAGCTGCGTTCCGAGCTGGTGAACTGGCTCAACACCAATAAGGAAACGCTGGCGACCGGGGCACTGAGCATCACCACGTCGGTGGGCACGCTGGCCACCTCCGGCCTGACCATGCTCTTCTGTCTGTTCTTCTTCCTGAAGGAGGGCCGTTCGATCTGGCTGTGGTGCGTGCGCCTGCTGCCCGCCCCCGCCC
>CALBAF010000335.1 GCA_937926415.1 uncultured Actinomyces sp. | reverse complement strand
CCCGCTTCACGTCAAACTATCGTTCGCGCTCAGTCACCGAGCGAGGCGACGCGACGAGCAAGCTTGGACTTGCGGTTCGCGGCCTGGTTCTTGTGGATGACGCCCTTGGAGACGGCGACGTCCAGCTTGCGCGAAGCAACGCGCAGTGCAGCCAGAGCCTTCTCCTTGTCGCCGGCCTCAACGGCCTCGCGGGTCTGACGGACCAGGGTCTTCAGCTCGGACTTCACGGACTGGTTACGAACGCGGCGCTTCTCGTTGGTGAGGATGCGCTTCTTCTGGGACTTAATGTTTGCCACAGTCGGATTTCTCCTTGATGTATGTCTGACAGGGTCGGTGAGGGCTGTGTCAAGACCGGGACTTAGGCGTGGGGACACCCGCAAACGGTCTTAACCAGACCCCCTGCCCGACCAGGCCGGGAGTCCAACGACCGATCATACCAGGGTGGGGCCTTTTCGTCATACCCCTAGGCGTTCTCGTGCCTCGTAAGGTCGGTCACGTGTCGGAGGTGTCAGCCGCCGTGCGTGCGGTAGTGCTCCTCGAGGGCGTCGACGATGAGCTGCCAGGTCTTCTTGGGAAGGATCGCACCCTCGCGGCGAACGTCGGTGGCCTTGACCCACAGGGCGCGGTCGAGGCGAACCTCAGAGGGGCGTCCCTTGGAGTCCCAGTCGCCTGCGCCGATGTCGAGCCAGTAACGGCCTGCGGCGGCCTCCTGGGCGGCGTCGCGCGTGTGGTCCTTGCTGGTCAGCTGCAGGATGTACACGCCTTCGCCCTGCGCGCCGATGACGACGGCGGGGCGATCCTTTCCGACGGAGGCGTCCTCCTGGTAGGGCACCCAGGTCCACACGACCTCGCCGGGGTCTGCGTCGCCGTCCATGACGGGCGTGTACGAGGCGTGGGCGAGTGCGTCGGCGATGCTCACTTCGCGGATCGAGGTCTTGGGGCGATTCGAGGTCGCCGGGTCCTCGTAGTGGTGCTGGGAGCCGGAGTGTGTCGACGAGGACGTGGATGAACGCGGCCTGGGAGTCGACTTCTCGCTCGACTGACGCTGCGGCGACTTTGTGGTCGCGGTGTTCTTCTGCGCTTCCTCTGTGGCGCCGGAGATGACGCCGATGAGGAAGTTGATGATGCCCCTGACGATTGAGTTCATGGGACCAGCATACGGCAGCTGTTGGGGAGCATGTTTTATCCACAGGCCCCTGCGGCGATCACGAGTTATCCACAGGCTTCGTGACGGCGCGTGACAGTGCATAACGGACGGTGTCACTCTGTCATTGTTCGCAGGTGAACACGCAACAATAGAAAGGCAACGACGATGTTGACTGCAACGATGCACGGACCGATTGTTTCTCTGGAAGCGCTGGTAGGGGGTGGTACGTCCGAGGGGGACATTGAGGCTGCGACGCGTGCGCGGTCCTCGATCCAGGAATCCGTCCGCTGCGGCGCCTCGGGGAAGATCGACAAGGCACTCGAACATGGACTGGAGGCCTATCGAGACGAGGAGGCACCCACCGAACTGCGCCTGGAGGCAGCCAAGCTCTGTATTGACTGGCACTCGGCTCTGGGGTCCTACGGACAGTGTCGGAAACTGGCCGCCGAGGCGGCTCGGCTGGGGGAGAGATACCTGGAGCGCTGCCATCCGATCATCCTGATGCTCCGTAACTCCGAAGCCTACTGGCTCGCCATCCTCGGCCAGCATGACATGGCGATCCGTAAGTTCTCGGCGCTCCTGGCCGACCTGAAACACTGCCCGGACTTGGATCCGCAGATTTCTATCGCTATCCGCAATAACTCGGCGATGCCGTGGAAGCACACGGGCAAATGGAAGAAGGCCGCGCGCGTGTATCGCGAGCTTCTTTCTGAATTGGAGTCCCAGTGCGAGGAGGCCGACATGACGCTGCTGACGGTGCGCGACAACCTCGCCGAGGTCCTGTCTGCTGATCGCTGCTACGACGAGGCCATCGCCCTCTACGAGCGCAACATGGACGCTCTGCTGACCGTCGCGGACCATGGCGACTGGCGCGTCCTGCGGCTGCGCAACGAGATCGCACGCAATACCTGGATGGGCGGGGATCGGGACGCGGGCGAGGACCTGTGGACCGTTCTGGCTGAGGACTGCCGCAGGTACCTGGGGGATCGTGACCCGATGACTGCCCGTGTCCGCACGATCCTGCTGACGCTCGCGACGCTGCGCGGAGATGAGGGGCGGGCCATGTCGATTGCCCGCAAGCTCCGAGATGACCACCCCGATGACTGGGAAGAATGCGACTTCAGCGAGGCTGCGGCCCTCCTCGCGGAGTCGGAGCGTGGAGGCATGGAGTAAGGAGAAGGGCAAATGGTGTGAGGCGTGGCCACTGTGCGCGACTTCCCGCGCCTGAACTGGCACAAAGTCCTATGACAATGGGACGATAAGGAGGTTAACGACTTCACGGAGGTTCACGTGCCCATCCCCACGCCCGCGCAGCAGGCGCAGATTCGCCCGGCCCATACCCCGCAGGGGCAGATCCGTAACTTCTGCATCATCGCCCATATTGATCATGGGAAGTCGACGCTCGCGGACCGCATGCTCCAGCTGACCGGCGTCGTCGAGGCGCGCGAGATGCGCGACCAGTACCTCGATCGCATGGACATCGAGCGCGAGCGTGGCATCACGATTAAGAGCCAGGCGGTGCGCATGCCGTGGGCGCACGAGGGCACCCCCTACGCGCTCAACATGATCGACACGCCCGGTCACGTGGACTTCACGTACGAGGTCTCCCGATCCCTGGCGGCCTGCGAGGGTGCGGTTCTACTTATCGACGCCGCGCAGGGCATTGAGGCCCAGACGCTCGCGAACCTGTACCTGGCCCTTGAGAACGACCTGGCGATCATCCCGGTCCTCAACAAGATCGACCTGCCGGGCGCGCAGCCCGAAAAGTACGCGCACGAGGTCGCTCAGCTCATCGGCTGCGACGAGAGCGAGGTCCTGAAGGTCTCGGGTAAGACCGGCGAGGGCGTCGAGGACCTCCTCGACCGCATCGTCGAGGTCGTCCCCGCCCCCGAGGGCACCCTCGACGCCCCCACGCGCGCGATGATTTTCGACTCCGTGTACGACACCTACCGCGGCGTCGTCACCTACGTGCGTGTCGTCGACGGTGTCCTGTCGACCCGTCAGCGCGTGCGCATGATGTCGACGGGCGCCACCCACGAGCTCCTGGAGCTGGGCGTCATCTCGCCCGAGCCGAAGCCTGAAGAGGGCATCGGCGCCGGCGAGGTTGGATACCTGATCACGGGCGTGAAGGATGTGCGTCAGTCACGCGTCGGCGACACCGTCACCAGCCAGGTGCGCGGCGCGACCGAGGCTCTCGAGGGCTACCGAGACCCGAACCCGATGGTCTTCTCCGGTATCTACCCGGTCGATGGATCGGACTTCCCGGACCTGCGCGACGCCCTCGAGCGCCTCCAGCTCAACGACGCGGCGCTGACCTTCGAGCCCGAATCCTCCGCGGCCCTCGGCTTCGGCTTCCGCTGCGGCTTCCTCGGACTGCTCCACCTGGAGATCATCCGCGAGCGTTTGGAGCGTGAGTTCAACCTTGACCTCATCGCCACCGCCCCGAACGTCGTCTACCGCGTTGTCACGGAGGACGGCACCGAGGTGCGCGTCGACAACCCGAGCGAGTTCCCCGAAGGCAAGATCTCCGAGGTGCGCGAGCCCGTCGTCAACGCGACGATCCTGACGCCCACCGAGTTCACGGGAACCATCATGGAGCTGTGTCAGGAGCGCCGCGGCTCGATGCAGGGCATGGACTACCTGAGCGAGGACCGCGTGGAGCTGCACTACCAGCTGCCCCTTGCCGAGATCGTCTTCGACTTCTTCGATCAGCTCAAGTCCCGCACGCGCGGCTACGCCTCCCTGGACTACCAGGAGAGCGGCGAGCAGAGCGCCGACCTCGTCAAGGTCGACATCCTGCTCAACGGTGACCGCGTCGACGCGTTCAGCGCGATCGTTCACCGCGACGGTGCCTACAACTACGGCCAGCGCATGACGAAGCGCCTCAAGGAACTTATTCCTCGTCAGCAGTTCGAGATCCCGGTCCAGGCCGCGGTCGGCGCGCGCGTCATCGCCCGCGAGACCATTAAGGCCCTGCGTAAGGACATGCTCGCCAAGTGCTACGGCGGCGACATCAGTCGTAAGCGCAAGCTGCTCGAGAAGCAGAAGGAAGGCAAGAAGCGCATGAAGTCCATCGGCCGCGTCGACGTGCCGCAGGAAGCCTTCATCGCGGCCCTGACCTCCGACGTTCCGACGGGTAAGAAGTGAGCGGGGATCAGATGAACGAGGCCGTGGAGGGGAATGTTCCCGCCGGCCAGCGCGAGGATCGTCGCCCGGGCGAGGCTCCCGAGGGCACGGTCTTCATGAGCCGCACGAAGTCTTTCACGCGGCGTACGCGTGAGCTACCGGCGAACCTTGCGCGCACGTGGGAGGCCCACGCGCATCGCTACGTGGTGGAGCCGCGTCGCGGGGTCGGCTACACGACGGTTGCGCAGGACTTCACGCTCGATCTGGCAGAGCTCTTCGGACGCAGCGCACCCGTGACACTCGAGATCGGGTCGGGCACGGGCGAACAGATCGTCGCGGCGGCGGCCGCGCATCCCGAGCGCAACTTCCTGGCCCTCGAGGTCTGGGTTCCGGGCATCGCCAAGCTCGTCTCCAAGGCGGTCGAGGCCGGCGTGGACAACATCCGCGTCATCGAGGCCGACGCAGCCCAGGCGCTCCCCATCATGCTGGAGGGCGCGTGCCTGGACGAGGTCTGGACGTTCTTCCCCGACCCGTGGCGCAAGGCCCGGCATCGCAAGCGTCGCCTCGTCTCCGATTCCTTCGCTCTTGAGGTCGCGCGCCTGCTGCGCGATCGCGGAGCGTGGCGTCTGGCCACCGACTGGGACGACTACGCCTGGCAGATGCGCGACGTCGTCGAGGCCTGCGAGCTCTTCGAGAACCCGTACGCAGGGCAGCGTCCGGACCCGGAGGATCCGCAGCCGGAGCGCGGCGGATTTGCCCCGCGATTCGAGGGACGCGTCGTCACCCACTTCGAGACACGCGGTATCGACG
>CALBAF010000334.1 GCA_937926415.1 uncultured Actinomyces sp. | reverse complement strand
GGGGTGTCAATGGGCGAGGCCGTGGATGGGGCGCGGGGCCTCGCGCACTTCGCGGGCCGCACCCGCTCGTTGTCATGGGACCCGTTCATCTTGCCACAGGGCTGCGCGCCCAGCAGGCGACGTCTCGCCACGCGCACGACGCACCGTTTGGGGACAGGGTGCCCCGGCCTCGTCGATGAGCTGGGGGAAGGGCCCGGCGGCGCGGGGACGCAGACGTGGGCGCACTCTGGGACAATGGGGGCATGAGCGCGACTTTGAACGAGATCCTGGACGACCTGGAGGACGAGGGCCGTCTGGGCGACGACGACGCCCTGTACGAGGCCTTCACGTCTTGGGCAGAGGGCACCGGGCGTCCGCTCTACCCCCACCAGGAGGAGGCCCTGGTGGAGATCCTGGCGGGCAACCACGTGATCGCTGCGACCCCCACGGGGTCGGGCAAGTCGATGATCGCGCTGGCCGCGCACTTTACGTCGATGGCGCATGGGGGCCGCTCCTACTACACGGCGCCGCTCAAGGCCCTGGTGTCGGAGAAGTTCTTTGACCTGGTGTCCCTGTTCGGCGCGGACAACGTCGGCATGGTGACCGGCGACGTGTCCCTCAACGCCGACGCGCCCATCATTTGCTGCACGGCCGAGATCCTGGCGAATCAGTCGCTGCGCGAGGGGCCGACGCTGGACGCGGACATGATCGTCATGGACGAGTTCCACTTCTACGGGGACCGTCAGCGCGGCTGGGCGTGGCAGGTGCCGCTCCTGGAGCTGAGGATCCCGCAGGTGGTCGCGATGAGCGCGACGCTGGGCGACACGACGCGTTTCGAACGCGCGTGGAAGGAACGCACCGGGCGCGACGTGTCCCTCATCGACGATGCGGAGCGTCCCGTGCCCCTCGAGTTCGAGTACGTCGTGGACCGCCTGCCCGACACGGTCGAGCGGCTGCTGGGCGAGGGCCGCTGGCCCGTCTACGTTGTGCACTTCTCCCAGCGCGACGCGGTCGCCACCGCGCAATCTTTCGACCGTTCGTCGCTGATTTCGCCCGAGCAGAAGAAGGCGATCGCCGCGCAGCTGGCGGGCGTGTCGTTTACAAAGGGCTTCGGGCAGACCCTCAAGTCGCTGCTCGCGCAGGGCATCGGTGTGCACCACGCGGGCATGCTGCCGCGCTATCGCCGCCTCGTCGAGCGCCTTACCCAGGCGGGCCTGCTGCCGATCGTGTGCGGCACGGACACGCTGGGGGTCGGCATCAACGTGCCGATCCCGACGCCGGTGGCCTACTACTCCTTCGGTGGCTGGAAGGAGTCGCTGCTGGGCGACACCCACATCC
>CALBAF010000333.1 GCA_937926415.1 uncultured Actinomyces sp. | reverse complement strand
CTGGGAAGCCGCAGGCTCAAGACCGTACACAAAACTATTCGCTAACGGAAGTCTACTTCCATCGGAATACGTGTAGTCGGCCTCCAGATATCTCAACCCACCACTGAGGATAGTTATACCACTCACACCAAAAACTCCGAGGCCACGCATATCCATCATATTTCCAGGCAAGGAGAAGGGAGCAACCGGCATGCTGACCTTCTCGCTGGAGGTGACCACCACTGTTCCAGCCAAGTAGCCACCGGCTCGAACCACATGGTCGATCACCATGCGCACGGTCTTACCGTCGATCTTCACATCAACACCCTCAGGTCCCTTGCCCACGGGACCGGTAGCCTTTGGCATCGCGGACGACGGTGCCGCGCTCGCGCTCGGTGCCGCGCTGGCCTCGGCGGGTTTTGATGGCGTCAGCGTGATCTCCACACGACGATTGATCTGTCGGTGCTCATCAGTGTCATTCGCAACCCGCGGCGAGGACTCCCCCTTGCCCGAGACCGACTCCTTCCACTTAGACAGTTCCGTCAGCCTCTTGAGCCGCTCCGACACCGCCTTGGCCCGCCGCTCCGACAGATCCTGGTTGTGTGCGTCATCGGCCACATCATCGGTATGGCCCGTGATCGTCAGTTCCCCTCCAGAGGGATACTTCTTGATCTGCTCCACCACAGTCGCCAGCACACTGTCAGCCTGAGCCGAGAGCTGATCGGAGTCAGTCGCAAACGTGACATCCCCAGCCACCGTCACCGTCGTCGACTTCTCATCTTGCTTCGTGTCCGAAGAATCGTCAGCTGCCAGGGACATCGTCTCGATCTTGAACGGCCCCGCCTCCGACTCGTCAAGCTTCGCCTTTGACAGCACATCATCCACCGAGAAATCAGCCTCGGTATCCTTCAAAACCGGAACGCCCGTAGCGACACCCACATAAGGAAGGAAAAGGTCCACGACGTCGACACCCTCGGGCGGTGCAAGAAATACTGGAAATACTTCTCGAGGCTTATTCTTTTCAACATCATCATATAAATGACGTGTTTCTTCATCCAGCTCACGATAGACCAGCCCCTTATCTAAAGAGAGCATCCTGATCGCAACCATTGTCCCCGGACGATACGTGGAGCCGAATGGCTGAAACAGGCTTACCTTGTCATCCGAGGTCGTTGTGAACACCAAGCGCACGACAGCGTACTTGCCGTTGACTGCGGCGGGCCCCACCTCAACCGAGAGCGGAGCCCCTTTCCACTCTGCCTCCAACATCACCCCACCGTGAGGACCAGTCGCAGTGGCAACAGCACGTGGCGACGCTGCCCCCGAGCTCTTCCCAGACGAGGCGGTATCGCCCTTCTTGAGCAACCCGCACCCCGACAAGACGGCCCCCGCACCGGCCAGGGCGGGCAGGGCCAGGACACCACGTCGGGTCAGTCGGGCACAGGTTTCAGGAGACATCGGCGTGGAGGACGGCATGTCGGGAACCTTTCAACGCATTGGGAACACGTACTTGGCACCCTATGCACCGCAATCCGCTACCCACGATGGGGAACTACCCGTCTCTCCCCATCAGCTCCCCATCTCCCCATGGGGAGTCATGGGTAGTTGCTGCCCCCAGGCCGACTGGTCAGGCAGCCC
>CALBAF010000332.1 GCA_937926415.1 uncultured Actinomyces sp. | reverse complement strand
AAGACCCTCCTGTCCGAATGGGCCGTGGCCGCAGAGCAGATGACCGCCGGCGAGCTCATCGGCGGCCAGCCCAGCTCCAACAAGCAGCTGCCGCCCAAGGACACCGGCGAGGCCTGGGGCTACAAGCCCAACGGCCTGACCATCACCTTCGGCGTGGGCAAAGGCCTGTTCGTCGACGCCGACGGCAAGGACCGCTTCGGCCTGGCCGCCAAGATGCCCGCCGTCCTCAAGGAGGGCATGCCCTCCTTCGCCGGTGACCAGCTCCACGCCGCCCAGTCCGACGGCGACCTGCTCATCCAGGCCTGCTCCAACGACGCCCAGGTGTGTGTCCACGCGATCCGCAACCTCACCCGCATCGCCTTCGGGACCGCCACACTGCGGTGGAGCCAGGTCGGCTACGGGCGCACGTCATCGACCTCCGTGGACCAGGAGACGCCGCGCAACCTCTTCGGCTTCAAGGACGGCACCAACAACATCAAGGCCGAGGACTCCACCGACCAGCTCAATGAGCACCTGTGGGTCCAGAAGGGCGACGATGCCGCAGCCGCGTGGATGACGGGCGGCACCTACTACGTGGCCCGGCGCATCCGCATGCTCGCCGAGATCTGGGACCGGCTGCGGCTCATCGAGCAGGAGCAGACCATGGGGCGCGACAAGCGCTACGGGGCGCCGCTGAGCATCACCAACCCCACGAAGTCCTCCGAGGAGTTCACGGCCGTGGACTACAAGGCCAAGGACGACAAGGGCGAGACGCTCGTACCGGCCGACGCGCATATCGCCGTCGTCTCACCGGAGCAGAACCAGGGGCGCCGGATGCTGCGCCGCGGCTACAACTACACCGACGGATCCGACTCCCTGGGGCAGCTGCAGACCGGCCTGTTCTTCATCGCCTTCGTGCGTGACCCGCGCACGAACTTCTACCCGATCCTGGACCGCATGACCAAGAGCGACGCCCTCCAGGAGTACCTCAAGCACGAGGCCTCGGCGCTGTTCGCGATCCCCCCGGGCATCAAGGAGGGCGACACCATGGTGGCCGCCTCGCTCTTCAGCTGAGGACGGGGTGAGGCGGCCCGGGTGGGCCGCCGTGGTGGCTGCGGTTCGCGCCCGGAACGTACTTTCCGATC
>CALBAF010000331.1 GCA_937926415.1 uncultured Actinomyces sp. | reverse complement strand
CATCAGTCCCAAGAGGTACTGTGGAGGTAATCGTAGCCCGACAGCTGGTAGTGAGGCAACGGATAGTCCTCCACGTCAGCAACCTGGGGTCCGCGAATACTCTGGTGCAGAACCTGACGCTCAGGTGGCAGAAGAGGACCAAGTGCGGGAGAGTAGCCTCCCACCTCTGGCCAACCGACACCGTGGGGCATCACGGTCCTGGCTGGGTAGATCGCAGAACGCGGCAGCTGTCCAGACCGGACAAAGGGGTGCAACAGCGTCAGAGCCCTGTAAAGGTGCTGACGAGTGGTGTACAACTCGTGGCGAAGAGCTCGGTTAGCTCGATCCAGCCCATCAGCATGCAGAACCAGGTGCTGATGGTAGAAGGGCTCTCGGGTGACAGTGGAGTAGGCAGCAGTATAGTATCCCTCCGCACCAACATCAGAGGCGATAGCAATGTGCCTAAAAGGGGAGGTGCCCAACTCATGATACTCTCCACGAAGACGTGTCAGAGCAGCATAAGCAGCATCGTGGACTGCCATATCGATGGTCACTCCAACACCATGAGCAGTGTGCGGCACAGTAGTGGAGTCATACTCCCGAGAGTAGAGGTGGACGATGGCACGGTACTGCTCCTGGTTAAAGTCCTGGTACTCCTCAAAGACGGTGTACTCAGGGTGCCAGCGATAACCCAGATAGGTCATCATCTCAGCTAGCACCGCAGGTGATCCCGAGGCACCAATGGCCGTCGTGTGGCGCACGACCTGCCTCGTGGGTTCCATCTGAAAGCAAAGATGTTTCAAAGGAGTCAAATGACAGTGTGTGAATTGTTCAAAATACTATTCTAAGAAACAACTATGGCTTATCCAACTTTGGGGTGAATGCGGTCACGGGATCCTAGTGTTAGAGTTAGTAAATTCGTTTAACCCGAGTAGAAGAGAGTTCAGAGTCCCAGAGTAAAGGTCGAGGAGTAAAAGATCCTAATACCACCCAATGGCGACGTGGGCCCGTAAGACACACAGCCATGTTAGTAAAAGTTTTGCAATGACTAGACTCAACTTCGGCCAAGGAGTTGGAAAGGGGGATTCCTACAGGCAGTCGGCTCTGATACCAACTTGTGACGCCCCCGATTCAATCGTACACTAATCATGCACGCAAATGTGTACGATCAAGATCAGGGACTCACGGGAAGATATCACAACACAACTCTACAAATAAAATAAGTCATACAAGCATCATAATACAAGCCAGGGGCCTCGAGGGCTCGAATACAAGTGCTCGATCATAGACGAGTCAGCGGAAGCAACAATATCTGAGTACAGACATAAGTTAAACAAGTTTGCCTTAAGAAGGCTAGCACAAACTGGGATACAGATCGAAAGAGGCGCAGGCCTCCTGCCTGGGATCCTCCTAACTACTCCTGGTCGTCGTCAGCGGGCTGCACGTAGTAGTAGGCACCTCCGGTGTAGTAGGGGTCGTCGTCGACGGTGGCGTCTGGCTCCAGGGCTCCAGCATCTGGTTGCGACAACCAGGTAGAAGGGAAAGGGGAAAAGAGGGAGAAAAGCAACCGTGAGTACTCATCCAAAGTACTCGCAAGCAAGGAGCTACACTACATATGCATGGGTATATGTGTAAAGGGCCATATCAGTGGACTGAACTGCAGAATGCCAGAATAAGAGGGGGATAGCTAATCCTGTCGAAGACTACGCTTCTGGCAGCCTCCGTCTTGCAGCATGTAGAAGAGAGTAGATTGAAGTCCTCCAAGTAGCATCGCATAGCATAATCCTACCCGGCGATCCCCTCCTCGTCGCCCTGTTAGAGAGCGATCACCGGGTTGTATCTGGCACTTGGAAGGGTGTGTTTTATTAAGTATCCGGTTCTAGTTGTCATAAGGTCAAGGTACAACTCCAAGTCGTCCTGTTACCGAAGATCACGGCTATTCGAATAGATTAACTTCCCTGCAGGGGTGCACCACATAACCCAACACGCTCGATCCCATTTGGCCGGACACACTTTCCTGGGTCATGCCCGGCCTCGGAAGATCAACACGTCGCAGCCCCACCTAGGCAAAACAGAGAGGCCAGCACGCCGGTCTAAACCTAAGCGCGCAGGGGTCTGGGCCCATCGCCCTGAGCACACCTGCACGTTGCGAGGGCGGCCGAAAGCAGACCTAGCCTAGTGGCGTTCCAGTCCAATTCGGCGCGCGCCGCTCCGTCGCTGACGTCTGAAGTGCTTCGGCTGATACCACGACGCCGGGATACCCATAACTACTCCCGCGTAGATGGTTAGTGCGTATAGACCAAATGGCCAGACTCAGATCAAATACCAAGATCTCGTTAAGCGTGTTAAGTATCCGCGAACGCCGAACAGGGCCAGGCCCACCTCTCTCCTAGGTGGTCTCAACCTGCCCTGTCGCTCCGCCACAAAGTAACAGTCGGGGGCCGTCGGGAACCCAGGCCCACCTCTACCGGGATGGAGCCACCTGTCCTTTCAGCCCCCAACTCCGAACAGTATCACAGGTAATGTAACAGTGTAAAGTATATAGTATATGCCCGTGATCACCTCCCGAAGTGATCACGGCCCAGTAGTATAGCATGGCAGACGGACAAGAGTGTAGGGCCACTGATGGAACACTAGCATCCTATACTAAGCAGTAGGATAGCAGGTAAGGGTAACAACTGTAGCAACAATGACAGGCTATGCATCAGGATAGGATTAACGGAAAGCAGTAACATGCTACACTACTCTAATGCAAGCAGTATAGAGAAGAATAGGCGATATCTGGTGATCAAGGGGGGGGCTTGCCTGGTTGCTCTGGCAAGTAGGAGGGGTCGTCAACTCCGTAGTCGAACTGGGCAGCAGCAGTGTCGGTCTCGTAGTCTACCGGAGAGAAGAGGGGGAAGAAACAGTAAATACAATGCAAACATAAGCATGACGATGCGTGACATGACAATGAGCGGTGCTAGGTGTGCCCTAACGCGGTAGTAGGTGATACCGGCGAAGGGGGAAAACATCCGGGAAAGTATTCCCGGTGTTTCGCGTTTTCGGACAGATGAACCGGAGGGGGAAAGTTGCGTGTTTGCTATGCTAGGGATGTGTGGCGGACGAACGGGCTGCGTATCCGGATTCGTCTCGTCGTTCTGAGCAACTTTCATGTACAAAGTATTTTCATCCGAGTTACGGATTAAAAGATATGATTTTCTAAAGATTTTATTAATTTCTGGAATTTATTTAATTATTTAATTAATTCGGAAAACAGATTAATGACATCGGCATGATGTCATGCTGACATCAGCAGTCAACAGAGTTGACTGGTCAACCTGACTAGTGGGTCCCACTGGTCAGTGACACATTTTAATTAA
>CALBAF010000330.1 GCA_937926415.1 uncultured Actinomyces sp. | reverse complement strand
GAGGTTCTCTAAGACGACGATGCGACGCGCCGGGGTGCCGCCCCGAGCAGTTGCGAGCAGGTCTGGGAGGGGTGGTAGGACAGGGCGCTGCATGGCGGCCAGGGCGCCGCGATGCAGGTGAAAGCCCGTCATCTGCTCCAAGACGTCCTCGTCGGCGACGAAAACCGGGACGTCCGCGCCGTCGGGAGCGCCGGTGGCGGCCTCGATCAGCTTGGTGAGGGTGGGCAGCCAGCGCCTCGACATGAGGAACGAGCGCGGGCTGTGACCCGCGCGGATCGCGCGTTCAATGACGTTCGCGGATTCGGCCATGTACAGGCCTCGTTCCGGTTCAATTTTGGAACGAAGCTTGACGTCTTTGAGGCGCGTGTAGTCCTCCAGGCGCGCGTCTGCCGCCAGATCCGCGCTGGTGAGCTCGATAATCACGGCGCTGCCTTACGCGCGCTGGAGGGCGCGCGAGACCTCGCCCGGCCAGGACGGGCCCTCGAAGATGAAGGCGGAGAACGCCTCGACCAGGTCGGCGCCCGCGCTGATCATGCGCAGCGCGTCCTCGGGCGATGAGATACCACCCGTGCCGATGAGAATCTGTTCGTCGTCGAGGTGACGGGCCACCAGGGAGACGACTTCAAGCGCACGGGGCAGAAGCGGAGCGCCAGAGACGCCGCCCTCGCCCAGGTCGTGGTTAATCGTCGTGTTCGTGGCGACGACGCCCGCCAGTCCGAGCTCCTTCGTGAGCTCGACGACGGCGACGATGTCCTCGTCGGCCAAATCGGGGGCGATCTTGACGAAGAGTGGCATGATGCGGTCGGGTGCACCGGCCTCGCAGCCGCGGCGGGCGGCCTGGAGGATCGGGCGCAGGTGATCGACGGACTGCAGGTCGCGCAGGCCTGGCGTGTTGGGAGAGGAGACATTCACGACGACGAAGTCCACCCAGTGGGCGAGCGTCTTCGCGCAGTACTCGTAGTCCGAGGGGGCGTCTTCCTCAGACGTCACCTTGTTCTTGCCGATGTTGGCGCCGACTATCGCAGCGCGGCCCGCGGGAGTCGAGCGCAGCTCGCGCAGTTTCTCGGCGGCGGCATCTGCTCCGGCGTTGTTGAAGCCCATGCGGTTACGCAGGCCGCGCTGCTCCATGAGACGCCACAGGCGCGGCGCGTCGTTGCCGGGCTGCGGGCGAGGGGGGACGGTACCGATCTCGACGAAGGCGTAGCCGAGGGCGCACATGCCGAGCACGGCCTCGGCGTCCTTGTCCATGCCAGCCGCCAGGCCCAGGCGCGAGGGGAGGCGACGCTCACCCAGGGTCAGGGGGACCTCGACGCCGCCGACCACTCGCGTGGGGGAGTGTGTCGGATCGAGGTAGCCCAGTGTGGCGCGCATGAGCCCGCGCGTCGGGGCGAATCGTCCGGCCAGGGAAATCGCTCCCAGACCCCGGTGGTGTGCAACCTCCGGGTCGGAACGCGAGATGAAGTGTGTGAAAGCCCAGTTGTACGCGCGTCGGATCATGCTTCCTAGGATAGTTGATCAGTCCCACCATGCCCACCACCATCGCGTGGATGATCCGTCTCGCACGAGCACGCGCATCTCGTCCGGTGGGATCGCGTCCTCTCCGAGGCCGAGGACTGAGGCGAGGGTCAGCCAGTGCTGATAGCTTGGATAGCGCTCCTCGTCGACGGGAGATCCGGTGTGAGCGATGATCGCAGATTCCGGAACGAGCACGGTGTCGATGCTGACCCGTTCGTCTCGGCGAGGCGCTCGGATGACGTAGCCCTCGAGGGTGAGTCCGTCCACGCGGGAGGCAGCGCGCAGCAGGTCAATGATGCGAGGAGCGTTATTCTGTCGATCGTCGCGCGCGTCCTTCGGCAGCAGAGAGGCGAGCCGACGGGCATCCGCCCCCGATAGGTCCGCGAAGCGCGCGTAGTCGCCCAGGTCCCACCCATCGCACAGGTAGGGAGCTATCAGGGCGGAAACACCCCGATCGTCGAGCCATCGAGGTGGGCCGTACATGCCCTCGGGGCAGGGCTCCTCCTCGTCGAGCAACATATCGCAGGCGGTGGGCAGTGTGATCGTTGTGTGCATGATGCTTCCTTGTCGTTCGCGACGGAGCCTCGTTGCTCCGACACGGACAGGATCGTGCACGCGAGGACGTGATAGCCAGCGCCATGGCATGCCCTGTGGATACAGGCGGCGCCGCGAGATGCCCTGTGGATACAACACGTCGGCCCCGCACCCATGTGGATGGGGCGGGGCCAACGAGCAAGACGACTACTTCGGGAACTGACCGCGGTCGACCTGCGGGCGCGGCGAACGCCAACGGCGAGGCATGATCATGCGGGAGAAGGTGTAGTAGCCGGTGTGCGAGGGAATGTCCTCGCGGGGGTGGGCCTCGGTGAAGATGCGCTTGATCTTGCGCCACACGAGGATGGCCTCAACGCCAGTGATGATGAAAGAGCCGTACATGAGGGCGGTCGACGCGTACAGGGCGTACGCCTGAAGGTGCAGCGGAATCGAGTTGGTGAACATCTGGGTCACCATGAGAAGGATGATCGAGACCATCATGCAGGCGAGAATCCACTCGGAGAAGGAGTGGCGCGCGTCGACATAGTCACGCACGAAACGGCGTGCGCGTCCCTTGTCGCGGGCCGGCAAGTACTTCTCCTCGCCGGTGACCATCGCGCGCTGTTCGGCCTCGAAACGCGCGTTGCGGGCGGCGCGGGCGGCACGCTTGGCTTCCTTACGGTCCTTGGGCACCAGAGGGTGGATGCGGGCGGCCTCGGCTGCCTTACGCTTCGGCGTGGGGCGGCCTTTCTTACCGTTGGGCGTTGTGGAGACAGGCTCGACATTCATCGAGGTCTCGTCGTTGTTGTTCTTGCTTCGTCCAAACACGCTTCAAGGCTAGCGGATAGCCCACCCGCCTCGCACTCCCATGGTCTACCCTGGTCGTATGGCTGATACTTCACATGCACTGTCCACGTCCGTTTTGAAGGAGCGCCTGGAGGCTGCTTTCCCGTCCCTGCTGGAGGAGCTCACGCAGCTCGTCGCGATTCCGTCAGTGTCGTCGGATCCCGCGCACGCGGCCGACGTGGAGCGCAGCGCTGAGCACATCCGTGAGCGTTTTGCCGCCCTCGGCCTGGAGGCCAAGGTTCTGCGCGAGACTGCCGCCGATGGCACCGAGGGCAAGCCCGCCCTTGTCGCTCACACGCCTCACATCGAGGGCGCGCCGACCGTTCTGCTGTACGCGCACCACGACGTGCAGCCGGTGGGCGAACTGAGCCGCTGGAGCATGGATCCCTACAAGGCCGAGGTCCGCGGCGACCGCATCTACGGCCGCGGTTCCTCCGACGACGGCGCCGGCATCACGGTCCACCTCGGTTCGCTGTCGATCCTGGGCGAGGACCTGCCGGTCAACGTCGTCGTGTTCATCGAGGGCGAGGAAGAGATCGGTTCTCCGTCGTTCACCGCCTTCCTCGACGCCCACAAGGATGAGCTCGCTGCCGACGTTATCGTCGTGACGGACTCCTCGAACTGGAAGGTGGGCGAGCCCGCCGTCACGTCGACCCTGCGCGGCAACGCGATTGTGACCGTCGACGTGACTGTCGCCGACCACGCGGTGCATTCGGGCACTTTCGGCGGGCCGCTGCTCGATTCCGTCGCGATTTCGTCGATGCTGATCGCCTCGCTCTTTGATGAGAAGGGCGATGTTGCGGTTCCGGGCCTGGGCGGCTCGGATCACGCGGACGTGGATTGGCCGGAGGAAGAGCTGCGCGCTGCTGCCGGAATGGTCGAGGGCCTGCAGCTGGCGGGCTCGGGCGACATCGCGGCCCGCATGTGGACCAAGCCGTCGATCTCGGTGATCGGCTTCGACGCTCGCCCGGTCTCCAACGCCTCGAACACGATCGCCCCGCACACGCGCTTCCGCCTGTCGATGCGCACGGTGCCGGGCGTGGATCCCGCCGAGGCCCAGGCCAAGCTCGTCGACTACCTGCTCTCCCACGCCCCCTTTGGCGCGCGCGTCGAGGTCACGGCCGAGGACGCGGGTGCCGGCTACCAGGCCGACATGGATTCCCCCGTGACGAAGGCTCTGCACGAGTCCCTCACCGAGGCCTGGGGCGTTCCCTCGGTCAACATCGGTGTGGGTGGCTCGATTCCGTTCATCTCGGACTTCCAGCGCATCTTCCCCAGCGCCCAGGTCGTCGTCACCGGCGTCGAGGATCCGCTGACGAACGCCCACTCCGAGGACGAGTCGCAGTCGATCTCCGACCTGAAGGCCGCGATCCTCGCCGAGGCGCTTCTGCTGACGCGCGTGGCCTCCCTGTGAAACGTGTCGTTGTCGCCGGTCGGTGGGATGGGGGAGTTCCCGCCGCGCCGACCAGCGAGGCG
>CALBAF010000329.1 GCA_937926415.1 uncultured Actinomyces sp. | reverse complement strand
CGAGGCCCCCGCCCCACAAACGCAGACACGACACACGAAGAAGGCATCATGACCACCCACGCCCCCACGCGCCCCACCGACCGACCGATCCCCTCCCCCTTCACGAGAGCAGGCAAGCTGTGGCTCTCGACGTTCCGCTCGCACATCCTCAACCCGTGGAACATGGCGTTTGCCCTGCTACTCCCCATGTTCATGTACGCGATGTTCGGCATGACCGATGTTGCGCGCGCGACCCAGACCGGGCGCGGGAACCTGGCAGCCGCGATGATCACGATGATGACCACGTACGGCGTCATCCTGGTCGGAGGCTCGCTCGGTGCGACGCTGTCCGTCGAGCGCACGACCGGCATCTCGCGCATGTACGCGCTGACCCCCATCCAGCCGTGGGTCATTCTCCTCGTGCGTCTCACGGCCCTCGTGGCTCTGAGCGCGTTTATCACGCTCATCACCTTCAGCTTTGGCCTGGCAACGGGCGCTCAGATGACCCCGGGCGCGTGGGTGGCCAGCGCCGCGGTCGTCGTCGCCCTCTCGGCCCTGGGTGCACTCATCGGCCTGGCCTGCGGATACACGATCAAGGGCGAGAACGCGTACAGTGCCTCGGCGTTCGTCATGCTGATGGGCGCATTCGTGTCCGGCATGTTCATCCCACTGGACCAGCTGCCGCCCTTTGTCGCGCAGATCGCGCCCTTCACGCCCCTGTACGGCGCCGTCCAGGCGATCTACGCGGTCGCCGGAACCGTGACGATGCCGACCGCCGCGTGGCTCAACATCGCCGGGTGGGCGGTTATCACGGCGGGTATCGCTTGGTGGGGCGCGTCCCATGACACGGGTCGATAGGCTGGTGCCATGAAGGAGCGCTTGATCTCCCTGGCGTGGGCGGCCCCGTGGATGCTGTTCATGGGCTTCCCCCTGGCCTACGCCCTGGAGTTGACGGACACGGACCAGCGCGCGGGCATCATCGGGCTGTGCGCCCTCCTCGCGGCCGCTAACTCGGCGGCGTGGCTGACCAATCCCCTGCCCGCACGCAACTCCTTCACGAGGCCGTTCATCCTCTCCCACACGGCGCTGGCCGCGGCAACGGCCATCTACCTCGTCTACGCAACAGCCGTCGGTTTCCCTTACGCGTTCATGCTGACCTCGTATCTGCTGGTCGCGTGGATCTTCCAGGCGCCGATTCGCTTCGTTCCCTCGGGCGTCGTGCCGATCGTCGCCATCGCGGGCGTGGCCGCCTATGCCGAGGGAGAGCCGCTGTGGATGATCTGGTACCTGGCCCTCCTCATCGGCTTCGTCGGTGTGGCCCGCTGGGGCATGGAGCGTTCGGCCCGTGAGCGCCTGCGCCGCCAGGACGCGATTCAGCGGGCGAAGGCCGCGGAGCGGGCGCGTCTGAGCACAGACCTGCACGACATCCTCGGGCATTCGCTGACGGGGATCACGATGGTGTCCGAGCTGGCGGGTCGTCTCCTGGAGTCGGGG
>CALBAF010000328.1 GCA_937926415.1 uncultured Actinomyces sp. | reverse complement strand
ATCGCCGCAGAGCTGCGTTCTCAGGCTGCGCGTGGCGCCTATGAGATTCCGACGGAGTCCCTCGAGTCCTCAGATCCGATATCGGCGCTTCGCGTTGCGATGCGTCAGCATCCGGTTCACCGCTGCCCTCATCGCGAGGAGCACGCACGGGCGGGCGCCCAGTGGGCCCGCTTGGCGCGCGAGATCGATCGTCTTCGCTCCTCTATCGATTCCCAGACGGGTTCCGTGGCCGCTCAGTTCGACCGCGTGTGCGCGGTGCTCGAGCGCCTTGGCTTTTTGTCCGGGGACGAGGTCACCGATGCGGGTCAGCGCCTGCGCCGCATCTTCGGCGAACGCGACCTCGTGGTCGCGATGTCGATGAATGAGGGAACGTGGAATGAGCTTGACGAGGCGGAACTCGCCTCGATGGTGTCCGCGCTCGTCTACGATTCGCGCTCCGATGACGACGCCCAACAGCTAGCGCCTGCGGGCGTGGGTATTCGGCTGCAGGAAGCATGGCACGAGACCCTGGCGACCTTGGAACGCGTGCACCGCGTCGAAAAGGCGTGTGGTTGCGATCCGACCCCGAGCCTCGACGCCGGCCTGATGGCCGCCACGCTCGCGTGGGCACACGGCTCGACGCTGGCCACGGCGATTGACGCCACACCGATCCAGGCCGGAGACTTCGTCCGCTGGATGCGTCAGGTCATGGACTGCCTCGGCCAGATCGCGTCCGCTTCGTCGAGCGGCGAGCTGGCGCGAAAGGCCGAAGCTGCGAAAGACCGCATCGGTCGCGGTATCGTTGCGTGGTCAACGATTTGAGACACCCGGAGGGCTAGTGGGGCATCAGGACATCTTCCAGCGCGCATCGTTCGCACACGTGTGCGGCGATTCCATCATCGCCGCGATCGCCGGCCTCGCGCTGTACGCGTCGTTTCCACCCGTGGGCTGGTGGTGGCTATCGGTGCCCGCCCTCGCCCTGTATCTGTCGCGCATTGACGAGGCCCGGGCTCCCCGCGCCCTCACGGTCACGTTCGTCTTCGGTATGAGTTTGTGGGTTCCTCTCATTGATTGGATCCCTCTGGCGGTAGGCTCAACGCCTCCCTGGTTCGTCCTCTCCTTCGTGCAGACTCTCTTCCTGATGGCATGGGTGCTCTTCGCGCGCTGGACGCAGCTGTGGGCGTGGGCCCGTGGACCGCTCATGCAGGCCGCGATGTTTGCCCTCACGTGGGCTGGCGTCGACGCAGCCCGTTCGCGATGGCCGTGGTCGGGCTTTCCATGGGGTTCTGTTGCCTTGCCGCAGGTGGATTCCCCGCTCGGTCGTCTCGCGCCCTACGGTGGCACCACGCTCATCACCGCGGTCGTCGTGTTCCTCGCCGTCCTTGTGCGCCGGGCCTTTGCAGCTCGAGACGCCGCCGGGGTGCGCGAGTACTGGTTTTCGCGCCCGGCGATGGCGCTCATCGTTGCGGCCGCGTACGTCGCGCCCCTCGCGATTTCCCTGCCTAACCAGGCGGAGAACGGGATGCTGCGCGTCGGCGTCATCCAGGGCGATATCGCTCTCCCGGGCGCGGAGGCGTACAGCCGCGAGGGGGAGGTGACCGATAACAACATGCGGGCGTCCCTCGAGCTCGCGAGTTCTCCACAGGTCGTTGAGCGCCCGATTGACATCGCTATCTGGGGTGAGGGATCCGTTGATCGCGATCCGATTGCCTTCCCGGCGATCGGACAGGCCGTCGATCGCGCGGCCACGGCGCTCAATGCGCCCATTCTCATCGGGTACACGAACCTGAACGAACGCGACCATGTAAAGAACTGGCTGGGGGTCTGGGAACCGGGCAAGGGAATGGACGAGGCGACCCGCTACTCCAAGCACGTCCCCGTTCCCTTTGGCGAGTTCATTCCCTTCCGGGACGTCATCGCCTCGTTCGCGACCGAGGTTGCTCAGGCCAGCAAGGACATGGAAGCGGGGGAGGAGCCTCCCCTGATGACGATCCAGGCGCGTGACGGGCGCGCCGTTCCCCTCGCAGCCGGTATCTGTTTCGAGGCGGCGTACCCCCTCGTGATCGGCGACGGCGTCACTCGCGGCGGGCAGGCCATCGTCGTGCCATCGAACAACTACCATTTCCGTTCGTCGGGTGAGTCCGCGCAGCAGGGCCAGCTCCTGCGCATGCGTGCGATGGAGTATTCGCGCAGCGCCGTCCAGGCCTCAACGACCGGCCACTCATACGTGATTCGTCCCGACGGCTCGATTCTCGCGAGCACGGGTACCGAGGAGGCAGCAACGCTCGCTGCCGACATCCCGCTTCGTACCTCGCAGACGTTGACAGCTTTGGCGGGGGAGAGGATTCCAGGTGCCGTAATGGTGGCGACACTGATCACCGCATTTCTCACCACCGCAACAGTTATCAGACAAGGAATCAGGGCATCAGCGCGCGCCAGACGTGCGTCCAGCCACTAAATTCGGCAAGATGTGAGTCATGACTGAATCCGTTTCTTACTCTCCGTCGCAGTCCGGCGACCACACCCTCATCGTCATCCCGACCTACAACGAGATGTCGACGCTGCCGACGATCTTGGAAGACATCTGGGCCAATGTGCCAGGCGCGCACGTCCTGATCGTCGACGATTCGTCGCCGGACGGAACGGGGGAGTGGGTCGATGCTCGTCGTGAGGGAGAAGAACGCCTGCACGTCTTGCATCGCCCCGCAAAGTCGGGTCTCGCTACCGCATACGTCGACGGCATGGGCTGGGGCATCGACAACGGATATCCGTTCATTCTCCAAATGGATGCGGACGGTTCGCACCGTCCCGTCGACCTGCCGAAGCTCCTCAGCCGCATGGCCGGCCCGGATCGTCCGGATCTCGTGATCGGCTCACGTTGGGTTCCCGGCGGTGCCATCAACGGGTGGTCGGCGAAGCGCGTCGCACTCTCCAAGGCAGGCAATTATTATGTCCGTTTTTGCCTGGGCACGCCCGTCCGCGACGCGACGGCGGGTCTACGCCTGCATCGCGCATCCTTCCTCCGCGATCACGAGGTTCTCGGTCGGGTAGCGACAACGGGCTTCGGATTCCAGGTCGAAATGACCGAGCTTGAGCGCTCCCTGGGTGCAGTAATCGCCGAAGTGCCGATCACCTTCGACGAGCGCATGGCCGGAGAATCGAAACTCGATTCATCGATCTTCGTCGAGGAGCTCGTCATGGTAACGAAAGGCGGCCTGAGCCGACTGGCCCAGGCCGCGCGACGGATGCTGCCGAAGCGTTAGCCCTTGCGGTAGGAACCTTCGGGACGCAGACGACCCTCGCGGTACGCCGTGAGCTGCTCGGTCAGGACGACCTCAAGTTCCTCGATCGAGCGGCGCTCGAGCAGCATGTCCCAGTGGGTACGCTGCGGCTTGACGGGCTTGTTTTCCTCATCCTCGACGGTTTCGCCGATGAGCTCAGCAGCCTGGCCACACTTGCATTCCCAGGTCGCAGGCGCGGTGGCCTCGCTGGACAGCGTCACCTCGAACTCGTGACCAGAGGGGCACGCGTAACGGACGACGAAACGGTCGGCGAAAACGACGCCGTCCTCGGACTCGAGGGACTTCGCACCGATCTGCATGCCACGCAGTGCGCGGTCAGCCATAACAGCCTCCTGAACATAAGAACGAAACGGGTCCATTCTATCTGACACGTCAAGCGGAACGCTCCCACGTGCTCATCCCAACCCCACCCCACGATCCGATAATGTACATTATGTCCGATATTCTTTATCGACCGCTCTCCGACCACGCGGTACAGTTACAACCATGACGACGGATATCGACGCACGCACCCAGCGCCCCCCTGGCATCCGCGAGATCGTCGTACTCTCATTGGCATGCCTGGCTTACTCGGTCCTGTCGTTTTTAGCCAAGGCTCCTGAATCCGTCGCGGTCGCACACGCGCATGATGTCGCCGCCTTCGAATCGCACATCGGCCTGTTTATCGAAGGCCCCGCAAATGCGTGGCTGACGACCCATCCGCTGCTCGCATCCCTTGCATCGGCGCAGTACGCGGTCTCATTCTTTGCCATGACCGGGTTTGCCATGGTCGTCATGTGGCTGAAGGCCCCCACCCACTATCGCACTGCCCGATGGACGCTCGTCATCATGACGATCGGCGCCCTCGTCACGTACTGGACCTATCCCCTGGCTCCCCCGCGCCTCGTGCCCGAGTTCGGCTTTGTCGACGCCGTCGCGCAGCACACGTCGGCCTACTCGCAGCTGTTTGGCACCCTCGCCAACCCCTACGGCGCCATGCCCTCCATGCATACGGGCTGGTCCGTCTGGGTAGCATTCATGCTCGGCACCTACGTGTGGCGCTCGTGGTGGGCGCGACTCATCCTCGCTATCCACCCCGTTTTAACCATCGTGACAATCGTCGCAACAGCCAATCATTATGTGGTTGATGCCATTGCCGGATGCGCATACTTCCTGCTCGCCTGGCTCTTTGTCACCATTGTAAACAGGGCCTTACTGGGGAATGTAGGAACGCCCGGCGAGACGTCCTAGGACCTCCCCTATTTAAACGCTAGTGTGGGTGCCATGAGACTCGGAGTTGATTTTGGCACCACGACCACTGCGATCGCTATCGTCGATCGGGGGAACTACCCGATCGTCTCTTTCGTCAACAATAATGACGATACGGTCGATTTCGTTCCGTCCATTATCGCTCTTGACGGCGACCGCCTGGTCTACGGCTTTGATGCCGAGGATGCCGCCAGGGAGGGTGCTCCCCACCTGCGCTCATTCAAGCGCCTGCTGTCCGATCCGTCGGTGACTGACACCTCCACGCTGCGCCTGGGCAATCACAGCATCTCGATCCTCGATGCGCTGACGGGTTTCCTCAGCTACGTCGTGCGCCAGCTGCGTACCAACTCGTCCATCGCGTCGCTACCCGATTCGGAGCCACTCGAAGCCCTCGTCGGCATCCCCGCACACGCATGGTCGGCGCAGCGCTTCCTTACTCTTGAGGCCTTCCGTCGCGCGGGTTGGGACGTCCTCGCGATGGTCAACGAGCCCTCCGCCGCCGGCTTCGAGTACACGCACCGCCACGCGGGCACGCTGAACTCGAAGCGCACCGCAATCCTCGTCTACGACCTGGGCGGCGGCACCTTCGACGCGTCCATCGTGTCCGCCACGGGCACGCTCCATGAGGTCATGGGTTCACGCGGCCTCAACATGATGGGCGGCGACGATTTCGACCTCGTGCTCGCCACCCGCCTCGCCGCTGCTGCTGGCACGGACTCTGGCAAGCTTGGCGATGAGGCGTGGGAGCGTCTTATCGAAGACTCTCGCGACGCGAAAGAAACCCTCTCCCCCTCGACGAAGTTCATCACCGTTCCCGTCGACGGCAAGCCCGTGACGATTCCCGTCGCCGACTTCTACGAGGCCGCCACTCCCCTCGTCGAAGCAACGATCGAGGCCATGGAGCCCCTGTTGGTGCCCGACGCATCCGGCGTCGGCCAGCTCGGCGGAGACATAGCTGGCCTCTACGTCGTGGGTGGCGGCTCGCAGCTGCCGCTCGTCGCGAGGGTCCTTCGCTCGCGCTTTGGTCGCCGCGTGCATCGCTCTCCGCACACGGCGGCGTCCACCGCGATCGGTCTTGCCATCGGCGCGGACCCCGAAGCCGCGTACACGGTGCGCGAACAGCTTTCGCGCGGCGTCGGTGTCTTCCGTGAGCGCGAGGCCGGGTCCTTCATCTCCTTCGACACGCTCCTTGAGCCGAACACGGAGCTTACCCCCGGCGAAACCCTAACCATCAAGCGCCGCTACCGCGCCGCGCACAACATCGGCTACTTCCGCTTCGTCGAGTATTCGTCCTTCGACGAGGCCGGGGTGCCCCGCGGCGACCTGCAGCCCTACGGTGAGGTCATCGTTCCCTTCGAACGCGCCCTGCGTCGCTCCGACATCGATCTGTCGGCCGTTCCCGTTATCCGTACCGAGGATGGCCCTCTCATCGAAGAGTCCTACATCGTCGACGAAAACGGCATGGTCACGGTTCAGATCACGGATGTGGACACCGCCTACACCGTCACGCGTCCGCTCGGACGCCGCTAACCGCCGGCGTCGCGCGGGCGGCGCAACAGTGTGGGGTCCAGGCACTCAGCCTGGACCCCACTTCTACGATTGATTCGCGTGTCAGGAAGCTGACAGCTTCGACCGACGACGTTCGGCGAGCTCATCGACGAAAACGGACTCGGAGCGCTCGAGGGGCAGCTCCGCGAGCGATCCCTCGACCTCACGCCACACGCGACCAACGGCGATACCAAACACGCCCTGGCCACCCTGAAGGAGATCAATAACCTCATCGGTGGAGGTGCACTCGTAGACCGAAGCACCGTCGCTCATCAGCGTGATCGAAGCCAGATCGTCCACTCCCCTGTTCTGCAGCGACGACACTGCAACGCGGACCTGCTGGAGAGAAACGCCAGCATCCAGGAGCTTCTTGACGACCTTCAGGACGAGGATGTCGCGGAAGGAGTACAGGCGCTGCGAGCCGGAGCCGCGCGCGGCGCGGATCGACGGCTGAAGGAGGCCGGTACGAGCCCAGTAGTCGAGCTGACGGTACGTGATGCCAGCTGCGGTGCACGCAACCGGACCACGGTAGCCCACCTCGTCCGTATCGAGCCCCTCGAGGGGGTCGCCAAACAGCATGCCTTGCCGGCTTGCTGCGTTCGCTTGTGCGCTCACTCGTGGGCTCCTTGCAGGTAATTCTTGATGAGAACAGGACTACGGTAAAGCACCAGCGACGCTCGGTCAATAACCGAGCCGGCGAGTCTAACCTTCATGTTGAACATGAGACTTAGTCTCCGTCCTCCGCGAGCGATGACACCGCCACCGCCAGCATATCCCGATGCAATTCGGCAAACAGGTCGCCGAGTTCAACCGCACGGGCACGCGCACGCTCACGATCCGCGCCCCGGCCTCGTCCCCTCTGGGAAGACACGGTCTGATCAATAATGTCCGCACTGCGTTCCGCACCCTGACGGACGGCGCGCAGTACCCGCACGTCCACTCCCGCACACTCCAGACGCGCGATGGTCGACACAGCCTGCACGCACCGAGCCGGAAAGTAACCGGCCAAGTCAGGCGTGACCAGCCCCAGCCTCGCATAGCGCTCGAGGGTGTCCATATCCACGCCGGTCAGGTCCGACAGGTCCGCGGCGGGAATGGCTCGGCGCCCACCCAGCGACACGGTCTGTCCCTCGGAGGAGACAACCTGCGCAACCCGACGCCTCGCCGGCTCGTGCCCGGCATCAAGCGCATCAAGCTGCGCGCGAATCACGCTCAACGGGGTAAAAGAGTCGCGCTGCTCCGTCAAGACATAGCGCAGTCGCTCGACGTCGGCCGCAGAATACTTGCGATAACCAGACCCGGTACGTGCGGGAAACACCAGGCCTTCGCTCTCCAGGTAGCGAACCTTCGACAGCGAGATCGCGGGGAACTCGCCTTTCAGGGCATCGACGACGCGGCCAATCGACAGCTCCGGCGAATGATCCGCGTCATGCGGCCAAGAGGTTGCTTCCGAACCGGAAGCAACCTCACGCTCACGTGCGAGAGCTGCGCACACGTCAGGCCTGCTTGGTCGACGGCTGGTAGGTCAGGCGATACTTGCCAATCTGCACCTCATCGCCGGCGCGCAGAGCGATCGAATCGACACGCTCACGATTCACGTAGGTTCCGTTCAGCGAACCCGAGTCACGCACGATGTGGCCACCCTCGGAGGCGATGAACTGGCAGTGCTTACGCGACACCGTCACGTCGTCCAGGAAGATGTCGGCCTTGGGCGAGCGGCCGGCGTTCGTCACCTCCGGATCGAGGAGGAAACGCGCGCCCGTGTTCGGGCCGCGCTGGACGATAAGAAGCGCGGAGCCAGCGGGCAGTGCCTCGACGGCCTCACGATCGCGAGCGGACAGAGCAACGGGAGCCTCCTCGACGTCCTCCGTCACAGGCGCGAGGCCGAAGATGGAGGTTGCGGTCGGGTCGAACGGCTGGTTGTCGGACATTGTGCGCTCCAAAGAATCATTTTAGGGACTGCATTAAGTGTAAACGTTCACCATCCGACAAGCGCGGGCACGGTGACTACCCCACTGATTATAGGGCGGGACCTCACTGGTAGGTTGCGAACTGCGGCTGGCGAGGAGTAGCAATCGACTCGATCGTAATGTCGCTCGAGGGAGTGATCGCCACAGTCGCACCCTTTGCGCGCATCTGAGCGGCAGAACCAGCCTGAATGTCTAGCGCGGTCGCGATCGTTTGGGACTCCCCAATCACCTTCCACGTGTAGGGCGACGAGATCGGGGCGCCGTCGACCACGATGGAGCCGGCCTGGCCGGTAAAAGAGGACCGCGTGGAGAGGCGAATACCGTTGAGTTCGATAGCCTCGGCACCGGCGTTACGCAGCTCGCCGAGGGTCATGACGAACTGCGTGGATGAAAGGTTCGAGCCGGCGTCGACAACCGAGACCGTGACGCCAGGGCCGTGCACCGGAACCGTCCCCGCCGCAATCTGCGCCTGCGTTTCGGCCTTGCGTGCCGCCTGTTCCCGGGCATCAGCCTCGTCAGCGGCACTGCGCAGTTCATCGAGTTCACTGGACAATTCCCCGCGCCGCGTGCGCAGGTTTTGTTCCTGAGTGCCCAGTTCGTCCAGCACCGTCACCAATTCCTGTTCGGACAGGCCTTCGAGAGGGTCCGATCGCTGCGCACGCACCTGCGTGGCGAGCGCGAATCCCAGGATCATGAAGATAACGAGCATGACGACATGCAGGCCGCGCGGGAGTGCGAAAAATGCCTGCCGCGCCCGCGCCCACAGGCGCCGTCCACTGTGCGTATCACGATGCACGCCGTGCCCGCGGGGAGCTAACTTCGCATCGGTGACGGGTGTGGTGGAATCGGGAGTCTGTTCGCTCATGTCAGGCCTTCAGGAGCAGACGCCGGATCGACGCGGTGTTGGAGAAAATGCGAATACCCAGCACGACGACCACGGCAGTCGTCATCGCGGAGCCGACACCCAGCTGAGTTCCCAGGAACACCAGCAGGCACGCCACCACGACGTTCCAGAAGAAGGAAGTGACGAAAACACGGTCGGCAAAGCGTCCCTCCAGCCACGCTCGTCCCGCACCGAACAGAGCGTCCAAGCCGGCGACGACGGCGACGGGAAGGAACGGGGCAAGCCATGCGGGCACGGTGGGGTCGAGCAGGACGCCGAGAACAATACCGATGATCAATCCAATAACGGCGATCATTGAGTGCCTCCTTCGTGTTGTGTATCCAGCAGTTGAGCGTACTCAGAGGAAGTCGGTGTCAGCGCTTCCATCGTGAGGGCCTGCGAGACCTTTGAACTCACGCTCATCCCACTGACCGATTGGGCGGCGGACAGATAGTCGCCAGTGGCTCCGCGGACGAGCGCGACGGACAGCGCATTTGAATCCCCGATGGCCATAACCTCGTAGGGAGAGGACACCGGGGTGACGTTGACGAGAATCACCGAGCCCGCAGTGCGCACAAAAGTCCTTGGACCGATGCGCTGACCGTTCACCGAAATCGCTTCCGCACCGGCAGCCCACATAGCGTTGACGACCATCGCGACGTCTTGGTCGCGTACTGCGCCGCTGCCCTTACCCGGTCCACTGCGATCGGTGAGAGTCACGATGATACCGGGGCCGCTCACTGGGCGAGTGGCTGTCGTCAGGTCGCGCGCACCGTCAATGGCCACCGGGGCACCCGACTGCGAGAGGTCGTCGATCGCGCGGCCGAGCGATTGCACCTCGTCGTTCAATTCCTCGACGGTGTGCGACCGGGCGTCAGCCTGCTCCTTGAGGTCGGCTTTCACGTCGTTGGCTGGAAGGCGCAACGAATGAATGGCGATGACCGAGCCAAAGCCGAGCGCAACAGCCACGGCAAAGACGGCAACGCGGCTCAAGAATCCAGCGGGCCGCGAACCATGATCCTCGCGGTATTGCTCGTATCCCGCATCAAGCGGGTTAGCCAGGAGCGACGTCAGGAGGGACATCGAGGCCGCAGGGTCCACGGACGAGGCCTGGGGAGCAGCGTCGTGCTCCTCCCCCGCCTCCGTGCCTCGATGTCCCAGCTGCGTCACTGGCCGGAACTCCAGCAACGCTGCACGCGCTCATCGCGTTCAAAGGAATCGAGGTGCTCGACGACGATGCGGCGTAGCTGCGCAGGGGCATCCTGATGTTCGTCGGTCCAGCGACGCAACAGGCCGACAGATCGTTCGACGCTGACATCACGGTCGACGTCGACACCGAGAGCGAGAACGCCGTTGGCGTAGCGCAGCGCCATGCCGATCGTGTGCGTCTCCCAGTAGGAGATCATTCGCTCGACCGCCGTGCCGACACCGGACTCTCCCTCCCACGACGAGGCTTGCAGGCCCGCCAGGGTCGCGGTCAGGTGGTCGTTGGACAAGGAATCGGAGAACACCGACTCCCAGGCCCGCGCGCGTGCCTCTTCGGTCGGCAGGGACGCGAGAGCCTCGACACTCATGCGAGCGGCCTCTCCCGAGCCGTCGGCGCTGCGCCATGCCTCGATGGATTCCTCGTCGACGAGGCCCCGTGCCGCCAGGGCGCGGCGCGCCCGCCACGCGATATCGGGGTTATCGCTAGCCGCGAAGTCGCGCACAGTCGTCTCGTATTCCTCGCCGCCGCGGGCGCCGAACTCGGCGATGAAGGCCCGCGTGTACGAGCGCCAGGCAT
>CALBAF010000327.1 GCA_937926415.1 uncultured Actinomyces sp. | reverse complement strand
CGGGGGCCTCGGTGGCCGGGGTCGAGGACTGATCGGTGACGGGCTCGGCGGCGAAAGCAACGCCGGCCGAAGCGGCGATCAGACCGAGCGCCGCGGTGGCGGCGAACAGGGACGAGGTCGTCTTCTTCATTGTTTCTCCTGGAACAATTGTGGTGAGGGATGAATGCGTGACCCTGACCATAGCGGGCCGTGTCGCGTCACGGCGTTCTCGCCCACCCTACAACACTTCCTGACCATTACGCACAGATTCTCGAAAATCACACGTCGGCGAGTCGCACTCCACTCTTTCGTGAGGCGTTCATCGACTCCGCCGCGAGGGAAAAGGGCCAGGTCAGGACAGCTTTGCAGCCGCAATGAACTGGAAGATTCCCTCCATGATGAGCTGCGTCGCAATGGCCGCCAGCAGCAGACCGGAGATCTTTGTCAGCAGCATGATGCCGCCGGGGCCGAGCATCCTGGACAGCATGAGTGAGAAGCGCATCGTCAGCCACATGACGATGTGCGCGAGGACGACGGCGACGATGACAGCGATCCACGATCCCACGTTCGTACCGGCCTGTCCGACGGCCACCATGACTGCGACGATCGAGCCGGGGCCTGCGAGCAGCGGCGTCCCCAGCGGGACGAGCGCAACGTTCACGCCCTCGTCCCCCGTGTCCGGTGAGGAGGAGTCCGTGCCCATGAGGAGCTCCATGGCGACGAGGAAGAGCAGGACGCCGCCGGAGAGCTGGAGGGCCTCCATCGAAATATGCAGGAGGCGCAGAATCTGCCCGCCCAGGATCGCGAAGGTCAAGATGACGCCGAAGGAGACGGAGGTCGCCTGGATGGCGGCGCGACGCTGCTTGGGCTGGGAGTAGCGGGCGGTGAGCCCCAGGAAGACGGGCACGGTCCCGATCGGGTCCATGATGACCGTCAGCGTCGCGAAGGCGGTCGCGAAGAGCGTGACGTCGAAGAGGCTCACGGCTCGACCACCTCGATGGCGCCCTGCGCGATAACCTCGGCGATCACCTGCGGGTCCGTCGTGTTTTCGCCGATGCGGTTCGGCTTGCCCGTCCCGTGGTAGTCGGAGGAGCCGAACATCGCCAGGCCCATCTCGCGGGCGATGCGCTCGACGTCAGCGCGATCCTCGGGCGCGTGGTCGCGGTGGTCGCGCTCGATGCCGAAGAGGCCGGCCGCCGCCATGTCGGCGATGACGGCCTCGG
>CALBAF010000326.1 GCA_937926415.1 uncultured Actinomyces sp. | reverse complement strand
AGGGCCGCTCGCGGGAAACCACGGGCGGCCCCCTTCGTTTTACCCGCTCAATGACAACAACGAACCATCTGCGCAGGTAAACCACCGTATATAGGCTCAGGCAAATGCATCAGACGAACCAGCGCCCACATCTGAGACTTAACGCACATCTACTTGTAAATTTCAGATAACTGCCAAACATCCACATGACTAAATCGGCGTCACTTAGGCTACAACTGTCAACCATCAACCCAAAGGAGGGTACATGATCACCGAAGTAGACCTGAGCGGAACCCCATGCTTCGCGCCGGGAGCAACGCTGAAGGACCTTAAGAAGGTAAACTTCATCTTCGGCCCTAACGGAACAGGCAAGACATCAATTACACGAATATTGAGCCAAGGACCTGACGACAGCAGGATCACGCGCACCGATGAATCATCGAACAGAGAAATTCTCGTCCTTAACTCGACATACATTGAGGAGGCTTTTCAGGATGCAGAGGACGGCATTTTCTTTCTCGGATCACAGAGCATAGCGAATGAAAATGATATCAAGAACAATAAGAAGAAGAGAGACCAGCTCAGCGAAGAGATTGAGTCCCTAAAATCGGATAAAGAAAGCGCTAAGGAAATTCAGTCAAAGGCCGAAGCAAGCCTACTGAGCGCAATCTGGAGCAATAGACAGCTGGTCCCTGATCAGCTTTTATCATGTCTGAATAGATACAATGGAAGCAGAACAAAGCTGCGCGATAAGGTCAAAGAAATTCGCCAGAACCCTCCACCGGATGAGGATGCACTCCCAACATCGCTCGACGAACTAGCCGCGCAAGAAAAAGGACTCCTCACTACCACCCTTGAAATAGCTTCACGAGTGCACACCATCCCGCAGATACCGCACGGGCTCAAGGACCTCCCCAACTTACTCCACACCCCGCTGATACCAGCGACAGATTCACCGTTGTCCGAACTCATTTCACAAATACAGAATTCCGACTGGGTCCGCGAGGGTAAACAAATCATGGATGTCCATCAGGACACACTCGACGACCGTTGTCCCTTCTGCCAGCAGCGGACACCGCAGGACTTCAGCGAGAATCTCGCTAAGCTCTGGGATCGTTCATACGACGACGCAGTCGCTCGACTCCAGTCATGCCTAGCAACTTTGAAGCAATCACGTGAGCAGCTGTCTGACTTCAAGAGCGAGATTGGCAAACATCAGCTCAACGACGTTGCAGAGTATTCGAAGAACGCACAGCTTGACACAATAGAGAAGGCTCTCTCTGAATCACAAACACTTCTCCTAAAGAAGCTGGACAAACAGTCGCAGAGCTTCGACGCTCCAGAAGAATGGGACATTGACGCCTTTAACAGCACCCTTCGCGAGATTGGCGAACAACTGAACACGCTCGTCGACGAGCACAACACAAAGGTCAACGATCAGGACAACCTCAAAACTGAGTTTCAAGATAAGTTCTGGAGTATTTTTTCCCACCACACATGCCTTGAAGCCTTCAAGGCTTTCGACTCGATTGTCGGAGGAGAGACAGGGACGGCAGCGCGGATCCCCTCACTAGAAGAACAGATTCACGAGAAAGACGAGAAGTGGAAGCAGCTAAACGAACTCATTAAAGCAGCCGAGCAGAGCCGCATGGATATACATCCAGCCATCAAGCACATTAATCGAGCACTATCCGGCATTGGGATAACGAGCTTTGAGCTCGGCGCCTCAACGGATGACTTCATCGCCGAACATCGTCCTCATGACACTAAACGAGACGCTTACATTCTCCTTCGAAAAGACGAGAATGGCCGGAAGCGACAAACGGATGTGGCAACACTTTCAGATGGCGAACGCAACCTGATTTGCTTCCTCTACTTCTTCCATCAGTTCCACAAGGACACAGCTCATTCGGATAAGAAATTTACTGTTGTGATCGACGATCCGATCAACGCCATGGACGGACTCAGTAGTTTCATTACATCCGGATACATTCGCGAGTTGATCAGCGAGATTCTCGAGTTAGGATCTCACAAGGCGCACAAATACGTCGATCAGTTAATTATCCTCACACACAGTACGCGCTTTCACATCGAAGTATCTTACAAGATTCCGACACCAAAGGAAAAGGAGGATCGATTTGCTTTCTACACCATAGAACGAATCCTATCACCTTCCACCCCAGATAAGCACGCGAAGTCCATCATCAGCAATCCAGCTAGCAAGAGTCACATTCAAAGCGAATACAGCCTTCTCTGGGACGATGTGCGACAAGCACACGCAACACTCACTTCAACCTCTACTTGCATTAATGCAGCTAGCGATCCTCGTGCCAGCATCTCCCCACTTATCGGCAACACTATGAGACGCATCATTGAGTCTTATTTGATTGATCTCTGCGGCATTGGAAGTATCACGTACCTAGGAGAATCAAGCGATGCTGCTACACGCGCTCTCATTGCATTCTCAAATAACAATTCACATGATGCTTTTGATATGGATCTCCATGCGGTATATAACATGCCAATCGATCAGCTATTCCATGCATTCGAGAACATCTTCATAGCGAACGGAGCAGAAGACCATTACAACATGATGATGAGGAGGCCAACACCAACTGTCGTTCGCGCGTAGACAGCACATCGCCTTCGATCGTGGGGGCCGCCCGTGGGACACCACGGGCGGCCCCCTTTCGCACATCAGGTGGCGGCGTTGCGACGAACGCCGGGGCTCCAATCACTACGCGTGCCACAGATGTGCATGGGCGTTGTTAGGGTGACGGCATGGCTATCTCAACGCTCGACGAGTACCTCGAGACCATCCCCAACACCGATAACCGCGCGCGGATGGTGGACGTGCTGGTGTGGGTGGGGCTCACCTACCCGGAGCTGGAGCTGCGCATCGCTTGGAACCAGCCGATGTTCACCCACCACGCCACGTACATCATCGGGTTCTCGGCCGCGTCCAAGCACATGGCAGTGGCACCCGAGCGCGCCACCATGATTCGCTTCGAGCCTGCCATGCGCGTGCGCGGCACGGACTTCGGAAAGATGTTCGTCCGCCAGCCCTGGAACAAACCCTTCGACTACGAACTCCTCGACGCCTTCATTCAACACCAACTCGCAGAGAAGCAGGACATCACGTCCTTCTGGCGCCCCAAGAAGCACGAACTCGCAGCCGCCGAGGCCGTCGCAAACGGCGCGCAGCCGTCCGCCGTCCGCGAGCGCACGGAAGACGATGGTCATCTAGCCGATTCATTCCTCGAAGAGTTCCGGCGCTACGCCGATAACCCCACGCCCGGGCATCCGTTCGAGCAGCTCAACGAGCAACTCAAGCAGGCCCTGCGGGACTACGAGGCGAACCCCGACGATGTGTACACGCTCGACGAGGTGAAGGCCGAGCTCGGCCTGGACTAGCACCGACGCGGGTGTGCTCCCTCCGGCTGCAGCGAACACAAGATGCCACCCCTAAAGACAGCCCCTCTCCCACACCCTACGGTCGCGTAGGATAGGAGGAGCAGCAGCGCCGCTGGGCTCGTCCCACGGCCCCACCCGCCCGCCGACCAGGGAGCAGACATGACCGCCGAAGAAACCCCAGCCTCGTCCAGCGACGACGTGACGACGCAGACGCAGGCGCAGGCAACAACCGAAGCCCTCGAATGGCACGCCCCCGTCCTCGTGCGCATCGACGAGCACACGACGATCCCCCACCTGCTGAAAGAACGCGTGCAGCGCGGCGCGACCCGCCCGCTGATCCTGCGCAAGATCGGCATCGGTGACACGTGGCGCTCCATCACGGCGCGAGAGTTCTACGACGAGGTGCACGCGCTCGCCGCCGGCCTCATCGCGCGGGGCCTCGAGCCCGGCGACCGGGTCGCGATCATGAGCCGCACCCGCTACGAGTGGACGCTCCTCGACTTCGCGTGCTGGGCGGCAGGCCTCGTCCCCGTACCCATCTACGAGACCAGCTCCATCGACCAGGTCGCCCACGTCCTCGTCGACGCGGACGTCCACCTCATCATCACCGAGACCGTGTCCATGGCCGAGATCGTGCGCGCGGCAGCAGAGCGAGAAAACCGGGACAACACCCACGTGCTCTCCCTGGACTCCGAGGCCATCGAAACCCTCATCGCGGAGGGCTCGGCCACCCCACGCGAGCGCGTCCTCGCCCGCTCCGAAGCCCTCACCAAGGAGGACATCGCGACCATCGTCTACACGTCGGGCACGACGGGCACGCCCAAGGGTACGGTCCTCAGCCACGAGAACTTCACGAACCTGTGCCTCAACGCCCACGCGTGGATGCCGGAGATCGCGGCGGGCAAGGACTCGCGCCTGCTCCTGTTCCTGCCGCTGGCCCACGTGTTCGCGCGCTTCCTGCAGGTCTTCCAGATCAGCGGCAACGGCGTCCTCGGCCACGCCTCCAACATCAAGAACCTGCTGGGCGACCTGGCATCTTTCAAGCCGAGCTACCTCCTCGTCGTCCCGCGCGTCCTGGAGAAGATCTACAACTCGGCGGACACAAAGGCGTCCGGCCCCAAGCGCAAGATCTTCCGCTGGGCGGCCAAGGTCGCGATCGCCTACTCCCAGGCCCTCGACACGGAAGACGGCCCGAGTGTTTCTCTCAAGGCCCAGCACGCGCTGGCCGACAAGCTCGTCTACCAGCAGATCATCCGCCTGGTGGGCGGCAACGCAGACTACATCGTCTCGGGCGGCGCGCCCCTGGCGACCTGGCTCGCGCACTTCTACCGCGGCGTCGGCATCCCCGTCCTGGAGGGCTACGGCCTGACCGAGACGGTCGGCCCAGTCTCCGTCAACACGCCCCGCCTGTCCAAGATCGGCACCGTGGGACCGGCCCTGCCGCCCATGTCCTTCAAGATCAGCGACGAGGGCGAAATCCTCCTGAAGGGCTCAAGCGTCTTCCAGCGCTACCACAACGACCCCGAGGCCACGGCCGCCTGCTTCACCGAAGACGGCTGGTTCCGCACGGGCGACCTGGGGTCCCTGGACCGCGACGGCTACGTGTCCATCACGGGCCGCGCGAAGGAGATCATCGTGACGGCGGGCGGCAAGAACGTCGCCCCGGCCGCCCTCGAGAATCCGATGCGCTCCCACCCGCTCATCTCCCAGGTCCTCGTCGTGGGCGACCAGCGGCCATTCATCGCCGCGCTCATCACGCTGGACGCAGAGATGCTGCCCGATTGGCTCGCCGCGCACTCGCTGCCCCCGATGAGCGTGGCCGAGGCGGCCACGAACGTCGAGGTCCTGGCCTCCCTGGAGAAAGCCGTGGCCTCGGCGAACGAGCACGTCTCGCGCGCCGAGTCGATCCGCCAGATCAAGGTCCTCACCACCGACTTCACGGAGGCGAACGGCCTGCTCACCCCCTCGCTGAAGGTGAAGCGCCTGGAGGCCACGCGCCGCCTCGCGCCGATCATCGACGAGATCTACGGTGGTCCCGTGCAGGACTGACACCCCATGAACGAGGCCGTGGCCGGCTCGCGCTCCCCCTCAGTATCGGGGTTGGCGAGCCGGCCACGGCTTTCTTGTGTAGGTGCCCTACTGCGAGGCGAGC
>CALBAF010000325.1 GCA_937926415.1 uncultured Actinomyces sp. | reverse complement strand
CGTCCCGGCCCACCCGTTTACGTAGCGATCCGCTAGGCGACCCAGCGGCCCGAACGATCGAAGGTGTAGGCGGTGCCGTCGATGACGACGCGTCCGGTCGCCATGACGCCCGACGGGTGGCAGAAGTACCAGCTATCGCCGTCCTTCACCCATCCGATCGCCATCTGGCCGGATTCCGTCAGGTAGTACCAGGTACCACCCAGCTTCGCCCAGCCGGTGGCCATCGAGCCATTGCCGTTCAGGTAGAACCAGGCACCGCTCAGGTTCACCCAACCGCTGGCCATCGCACCGCTGCTGCGCAGGTAGTACCAGGTGTCGCCGTCCTTCAGCCAGCCGGTCGCCATGGCGCCGGTGTCGGGATCCAGGTAGTACCAGGTACCACCCACGGCGGTCCAGCCGGTCGCCATCGCGCCGGACGGGGCGTAGTAGCGCCACGCGCCGTCCTCGGCCTGCCAACCAGTCTTCATCCAACCGTTCGCATCGAAGGAGTACGTAACGCCATCACGCACAACGCGCTCGTTCGCAGGGTAGCTGCCGTCCGGGTAACGCAGCCACCAGCGGCCATCACCCGCAGCGACCCACTGCGCGGCAGCCGGATCCGGGGTGACAGTGGGATCGATGCGATCTCCCGCGGCCTGCGTGAAGACGGCAACCGTGCGAGCGGGAACCGTGACGGAGCCCGTCTTCGCATCGAAGGACGCGCCCTTGACGGTCTCGTCCGAGCCGTTCGCCTGGGCCTCGTGCAGCTTGAAGACGCGACCCGACAGGCCCTCGACCGCGGTGGTCACGGACTCGCCGCTCGCGTTGAAGACGACGAGAGCGCCGTCGAGCTTCGCGTCGACGTCGTTCCCGGCCCCGGCCTCGTCGTTGATGAGCATGACGATCGTGCCGTCCACGGCGCCCTCACCCGAGTTCGGGAAGGTCACCTTGGAACGGATCAGATCCGCGCTGCCCAGCGTGAACAGGCGCGAGGAGGAACGCACGCGCAGGAAGTCCATCGCGACCTCCGAGGAGGCGCCGATCTGCTCCGGGGTCGGCTTCAGATCGGGGTTCTCCAGCAGCGGGCGCATGTGGTTCCAGGCCGCGCCATTCTTGGACTTCACCGGCAGGCCTCGACCGAAGCCGTTGTCGCGCATGGACCAGTCGATCGCGTTGAAGTGATCGCCGGAGTTGTAGGAGTCGCGGTCCAGGGACTTCGAGCGCAGCATCTCCGTGCCCGAGGCCCAGAAGGAAGGCGACTGCGACAGGGCCACGGAGGCCTGGCTGATCAGCGACATGCGCACGCGGTGATCCATCGGAGCATCCGCCGGCATCTTGTAGGTGACCAGGTCGAAGAGCGTCTCGTTGTCGTGAGCATCCACGTAGTTGACGTTCTCGGCGGGCTGGGAGGCGAACCCGGCACCCTGGCCGTTGTAGTCCAGCTGCGCGCCCGACACGGTCTTGCCGTCGTAGGTGGTGAGCGTGTAGTCCTTCAGGTTGCCCGCCAGGCCCAGCTTCACCAGGTCCACGCGGTGCAGGTAGTCGGCGCGGCGATCCGCCTCGGAGCGGGTGTCGAGGCCGTTGGGGTCCGAGAACGCGCCCGAGCCGAAGCCCTGCAGGACGCGGTGATCCTCATCGAAGGGGCCGCCACCGTGCACGGCGTCGCGCAGGCGGTCGTTGAACGCGCCGATGCCGGTGCCGTCCAGCTGGCCCTGCGTGGCCTGGGTGAACAGCGCGTTGTTCGCGACCTCACCGAAGTTCCAGCCCTCGCCGTAGATGTACAGGCGCGAGCCATCCACGCCGTCCTTCTCCAGGGTGAGGGACTCCAGGGCGGCCTTCGCACGCTTCATCTCCTCGGCCGGGTGGTGGCCCATGAGGTCGAAGCGGAAGCCGTCGACGTGGTAGTACTTCGCCCAGTGAATCATCGAGTCGATCATGAGGTGCTCGCTCATCGCGTTTTCGGTCGCGACGTTGGAGCAGCACGTCGAGGTCTCAACACCGCCGGAGGCGTTCAGGCGCTGGTAGTAGCCGGGCACGACGCGGTCAAGCACCGAGTGAGCGGACTGCCCCGCCGAGGGCGTGTGGTTGTAGACCTGGTCGAGGACGACCTGCATGCCGATCGAGTGCAGACCACCCACCATGGAGCGGAATTCGCGCACGCGCGAGCCACCGTTCTGCTGGGACGAGGTTGCGTAGGAGCCCTCGGGGGCCATCCAGTGCAGCGGGTCGTAGCCCCAGTTGTAGGCATCCTGGTCGGCAACGGCCGTGACCGCAGCCTGCTGCTCCTCGGACGCCGGGCCGGCATTCTCGGGGATCGCGGGCGTCTTCTGGTCCACGCGCTTCTCGGGAATGGTCGCGATGTCGAAGGTGGGCAGCAGGTGCACCGTGTTCATGCCGGCGCGCGACAGCTCGGCGAGGTGGCGCATGCCGTTGGACTGGAACTGCGTGAAGGCCATGTAGGTGCCGCGCATGTCCTCGGGAACCGATGCGTCCGCGGCGGAGAAGTCACGCACGTGCAGCTCGTAGATAGAACGCTGGGCGTCGTCCTCGATGACCGGAGCCTTCGAGTCCGTCCACACCGACGGGGCAATCGACGGGTTGTCCATGTTGACGGCGACGGAGCGCGTGGAGTCCACGGTCAGGGCCACCGAGTAGGGGTCGGTGACGAGGTTCGTCTCCACCTTGCCCGTCTCGGGCACGTAGACGCTGACCTCCCACAGGTACTGGGCGCCCTCGTGGATCGCACCGGCGGCGTTGTCCACGCTCCAGCGGCCGTCCTCGCCGCGCACGGCGGCGGTGCGCAGGCCATCACCCTGCACGTCGGCGTCGGAGCCGCTCGGGGTCGAGGTGTTCCACGACAGCAGGGTCACGTTCTTTGCGGTCGGCGCCCACAGTGCGAACGTCGGGTTACCTGCCTCGTTCCAGCCCACGCCGTACGACGCCTGGGTGGCCTTGGCCGCGTAGAGGGAGTCGAGGACGGGCGCGATCTGCACGCCGGTGAAGGCGCTACCGAGGACGACCCCGTCGGCGGTTGGGCTCCGCGCTGGGAGGGGCGCATCCTGACTAGCT
Source organism: uncultured Actinomyces sp. (assembly GCA_937926415.1). Taxonomy (GTDB): domain Bacteria; phylum Actinomycetota; class Actinomycetes; order Actinomycetales; family Actinomycetaceae; genus Pauljensenia. Next base: position 1,084 of record CALBAF010000325.1, on the reverse strand, counting down.
TTGAGAGGAAGGCCCGGGAGGCGGGCAGGCGCGCCCACGACCTGACGTATAGGCGTAAGTAAATACTCGCAGCTGCCGTTTTAAAGCGGCAGGTATTGGGGCGGTCAGCCCTATTTCTGCCGGTACAGCACCACCGCCGAGGAGCGTTTGCGCGGTGCCGGGCGCTGCCCCCGCTGGATGTTCACCACATCCCCGCGGGTGCTGGCCGCGAACACTCGTTCCGCCAGCCCCAGCTTGGCGTGCGCATCCTCAAGTTGGGCTTGTAGGCGGGCGATGTGCTCCTGGTGTTCCTCCACCATCTCTTCAAGCTCAATAATCCGGCGGATTCCCTCCAGCGAAACGCCTTCCTGCGAGAGCTGCTGAATACGCTGAAGCAAGTCAACGTCGCGCTGCGAATAGCGCCTGGCCTTACCCGGCGCACGCGAAGGCTGCACCAGCCCCAGGCGGTCGTATTGGCGGAGCGTCTGCGGGTGCATACCCGCCAGCTCCGCCGCCACCGAAATCACAAAAACCGGCCGGTCGGCACTGTAGGCAGATGCCGACGACTGCTTATTATGGGCACTCATAAGCTACCTAACTTTCTTCAAAAGGTCCTCACGGGGGTTCTCCTGTGGCGCCAGAGCAATGAATTTCTCGAAGGCTTCCTTCGCCTCATCGCTCAGGTTCTGCGGCAGGTGCACCTCGGGGATCACCAGCAGGTCGCCGGTGCCCGACTTGGTTGTGAACCCGCGTCCTTTCGCACGCAGTTTACGGCCCACACTGCCGGGGGTCAGCCGCAGTTTGACGGTTTTACCGCCGGGTACGGGCACCTCCAGCACACCGCCGTTGACTGCCTCATCCAGGGTGACGGGGGCGCGCAGCACCAGGTTGTTTCCTTCGCGGCTGTAGTGCGGGTCATCCGAAACGCGCACGGTCACCATCAGATCGCCACCGGTGCCGGGGCGTCCCTTACCACGCACACGCACTTTCTGCCCGTCCTTCACGCCCGCCGGGATGCGCGCCTCAGTGCTCGTGCCGTCCGGCAGGAACACGGTCGCGGTGGTGCCTGTATACGACTGCGGCAAGGGAATGCGGGTGCTGGTGG
>CALBAF010000324.1 GCA_937926415.1 uncultured Actinomyces sp. | reverse complement strand
TCGCGGGCGACCTTCATGCGGATGAACCAGGTCGCGCTCTCCCCAGGGGCGACGTTGGTGCCCTGGGTGAGGACGTAGGTGGCGGCGCGATTCTGTTCGCGGGCGCTGCCCAGGCCCTCGAGAGTGGTGGCGATCGCTGCGGAGCGCAGGGTGAGGCCGGGCGCGAAGGCCGGGGTGTCGACGAGGCGGCCGGTCGTGCCCGCGATCGTGCCGTCGTTCGTGGCGGTGACGCGGTAGGTGACGGTGATCGTGTCACCGGAGGCACCCTCGACGCTTTCAACGGTCTTGTCGATGCGCAGCTTGGGGGCCTGCTGCTGGATCGTGAAGTTGCAGGTGATCGGCACGGCGGCCGCGGTCTTGGCCGGGGGCACGTCCGAGAAGTCGATGCCGCCGGTCATGGGGTCGCGCGTGACGTTGACGGGCTCGCCGATGCCGTTGACGCAGCTGATGTCGGTGAGTTCCCAGCGCGCCGAGTTCGGGTCGTCGGAGACCTTCCAGGGCCCGAAGTAGCCGGGTTCGCCGAAGCGCAGGGGGCGGCGCCCGGGGATGCGCGGGCCGGTCTCGGCGATGACGAACTGGGAGTAGCCGGGGATGAAGGCCTGGTATCCGGACGTCACGGTGCCGTCCTTGCCGTAGCCCGTGGGGGTCAGGGGGCTGTCCGCAAAGGAGGACCAGTCGACGAAACCGCCAGCGTTCTCAGCAGTCTTGAGGGGCTCGCCCGTGGGCGAGACGAAGTCACCGATGCCCAGCGTCGTGAAGTTAAAGGAGGGGATCTTACCGCCGATGGCCTCGGATTCCGGGGTGACGGTCTTGGCGATGCGGATGTAGCGCTCCTGGCTGAAGGTCGCGTACAGGCACCCGTAGGAGGTCTTGTTTTCCTTCGAGCTGAAGGTGGAGACGGGGGTGATCCCCTCGGGCGGCGTGTCCGGGCAGACGCCGTCGCCGCTGGGGGTGAAGCCGGCGATGACGAGGCGGTACGGGATGCCGTCGATCATGACGGTCTTGTTCGAGGTGGTCCGCAAGATCGTCAGGACGTCCTCGGAGCCCGGGCTCTGGTCGGGCGTGCCCGCGGCGTCGGGGTAGGCGGCCGGGTTGTTCGTGTAGATGTCGCGGTTACCGCGGCCCTTGCCGACGTGGCGGTAGCAGTACCAGACGCCCGGTCCGGCGTCGCGGTTCAAGGCGGCGTAGGGCGCGTTGGCGGGGCAGGAGGAAGGGCCGCTGGCGCGCGAGGCGAGCATGTAGGCGCCCTCGTCGCTGAGGGCCGCGGTGGTATCGGTGTCGTCCTCGGTCTCTTCCTGGTCGAAGGGGAAGGAGTCCTCGATGCCGCCGATGGTGACGTCGATCGACGAGTGGACCCACTGGCTGGCCGAGTGGACCTGGAAGTTGTTGTGTCGCACGGTGCCCAGGAGGAAGGGCTTGCCGATGGGGACGTCGCCTGGGTTGTTGGGCTTGTACCCCAGGGCGTTGGTGTTCTCGGGGGAGATGACGCCGGTGGCGACGGGGCTGGCGGCGGGCAGGCCGCGCGCGATGTAGGTCCAGTAGTCGCCCGAGGCGACGGCGGCGTCCAGCATGGGCTGGGCGGTTCCGGGCTGGAGGGGGGCCGAGGACTGGACTGGGTCTGCGGGATCATAGGGGCCCGCGCC
>CALBAF010000323.1 GCA_937926415.1 uncultured Actinomyces sp. | reverse complement strand
AACAGGCATAAAAAACAAACAAACACACTATCGAGTTCACAAACAACACCCACACACCCAGCAACCAAGCCACAAAAACCCAGCCACCCAAGCGGTGAACCACCACCACAAACTCACTCACAAGCTCGCGGCGACAGGTGAATAATCTACTCACCCCCACACCCAAAGTCAAACCAAAACACCGTGACCCCCAACACACACAACACAAACCCACCAAACACAACGAAAAGAGGACATCCGATTGGCATCGGACGCCCTCTTTGTCGGAAGCGTTAGCTCAACTCGAGCACGGCGAGGTTCTTACGGCCCTTACGAATGAGAGCCAGTCCACCTGCGAGAACGTCTTCTTCTCGCAGAATCGCCTCGGGATCCTCGACCTTGACGTTGTTGATAGACGCGCCGCCAGACGAGATCGTGCGACGGGCTGCCGTCTTACCCTTTTCGAAGCCCAGCGCAACGAGCGCGTCGGCCACCGTGGACTCGCCGACCGTCAGCACGGCACGCGGCAGTCCGGCGGTCGCAGCGGCCAGCGTTGCCTCGTCAAGGTCCCGAATGTCGCCCCCGCCCCACAGGGCCTCGGTCGCAGCGAGCACGCGCTGGAGCTGATCGGCACCGTGCACCAGTTCGGTAACCGACGCGGCCAGCGCCTTCTGTGCGGCGCGCTGGTGCGGGCGTTCGGCCACCTCAACAGCAAGGGCTTCAATTTCCTCGCGAGACTTGAAGGTGAAGATCTTCAGGAAGCGAACAACGTCGTCGTCCGCCACCTGCAGCCAGAACTGGTAGAAGGCGTAGGGGGTCATCATCTCGGGGTCGAGCCAGATGGCGCCGCCCTCAGACTTGCCGAACTTGGTGCCGTCAGCCTTGGTGATGATCGGGGTGGTCATGACGTGGGTGTCAACGCCCTCGACCTTACGAATAAGGTCGACGCCGCCCACCATGTTGCCCCACTGGTCGTTGCCGCCGGTCTCGAGCGTGCAGCCGTTGCGACGGTAGAGCTCAAGGAAGTCGTTGGCCTGGAGCACCTGGTAGGAGAACTCCGTGTAGGAAATGCCCTCGTCCGATGCGATACGGCGAGCGACGATGTCCTTGTTGAGCATGGTGCCCACGCGGAAGTACTTGCCGATCGTACGCAGCAGGTCGATGGCGCTCATCTCCTGGGTCCAGTCCAGGTTGTTGACCATCGTCGCGGCGGCAGGTCCCTCGAAGTCGAGGAACTTTGAGATCTGCGAATGCAGGCGATCCGCCCAGCCCTTGACAACGTCGGTCGACTGCAGCTGTCGTTCGCCGCTCTGGCGCGGGTCGCCGATCTGTCCGGTCGCACCGCCTACGAGGGCGAGCGGACGGTGACCGGCGAGCTGGAGGTGGCGCATGACGATCAGCTGGACGAGGTGGCCGTGGTGCAGCGACGGCGCGGTCGGGTCGTAGCCGCAATAGAAGGTGACAGGTCCGGCGTTCAGGTGCTCGCGGAGCGCCTCGAGGTCGGTGTGCTGCGCGAGCAGCCCACGCCACTGCAGTTCGTCCAGAATGTCTGTCACGAAAGTTGTCCTTCCTTGCGGATTCGACGAATGAATACCGTCTTAGTGTATCGGCTTGCGTCTGCGGGCGTTAGCGCAGCGCCGTGGCCGCCCACTCGCGAGCGGTGA
>CALBAF010000322.1 GCA_937926415.1 uncultured Actinomyces sp. | reverse complement strand
CGCGGGCAACGTGCACGCCGTCGGCCGTGTGCGGGTCGAGGAGGTAGCCGCTTTCCTTTTCCGTACGCGCGATTTCCGCGAGGCGGTCGGCGTGCGTGGAGGTGCCGGAGATGAAGCCGTAGGTGTCGCGCAGGGCGGCGAACTCGGGCGTGCCGGACAGGTCGAAGTAGCCGTCGCGGGTCAGGGCCGTCTCGAAGAGGGCGCGGGTGGCGTCGCCGTCGCGTCCCATGAGGTCGAAGATGAAGCGCTCGAAGTTCGAGGCCTTGGAGATGTCCATGGACGGGCTGGAGGTCGCCAGCGTGTCCGCGGAGGAGCGGGGACGGTAGACGCCGGTGCGGAAGAACTCGTCGAGGACGTCGTTCTCGTTCGTGGCGACGACGAGGGTTCCCAGCGGCACACCCATCTGGCGGGCGATGTGGGCGGCGCACACGTTGCCGAAGTTGCCCGAGGGCACGACGACGCTGACCTTGGACGAGGCGTCGGCCCCCTCCTCGGTGACGCGCAGCCAGGTGGCCACGTAGTAGCAGACCTGGGCGAGCAGGCGCGCCCAGTTGATGGAGTTGACGGCGCCCACGTGCCAGGAGGCCTTGAAGTCGGCGTCCATGTTGACGGCCTTGACGAGGTCCTGGCAGTCGTCAAAGACGCCGTCGACGGCGACGTTGACGATGTTCTCGTCGAGGAGGGAGAACATTTGGGCGCGCTGGAACGCGGTCATGCGGCCGGCGGGGGTGAGCATGACGACGGAGAGGCCGCTGCGGCCGCGCAGCGCGTATTCGGCGGAGGAGCCGGTGTCGCCGGAGGTGGCTCCGACGATGGTGAGCCAGTCGCCGCGGCGGGTGAGTTCGTATTCGAAGAGCTCACCGAGGAGTTGCATCGCCATGTCCTTAAAGGCGGCCGTGGGGCCGTTAGAGAGGTGGGCGAGGTGCAGGCCGGTGCCCTCCAGGGCGTCGACGGGGACGATCTGGGGGTCGGAGAAGGCGGGGGTGCGGTAGGCGCGGGCCGTGATCGCGCTCAGGTCGTCGGCGGGGATGTCGTCGACGAAGAGGGAGATGATGCCGGCGGCCATGGCCGCGTAGCCGTCCTCGCGCAGGACGATGCGCAGCTCGTCCAGATCGGAGCGAGACAGCGTCGGGTACTCCTCGGGCAGGTAGAGGCCGCCGTCGGGGGCGAGGCCTTCCAGGAGGATGTCACTGAAGGAACGGGTGGGCGTGTTGGGGCCGCGTCGGGTCGAAATGTAGCGCACGGGTTGATCCTATCGGAGAGGGGGCGTGGCCTGCGAGGGCGCCCGTTCCTCGTCACATGCGTGGGACGAGGCCGGGGCATGGGATAGGGGGAGGCTCCCCCGGGGCGTGTGGTAGAAACATGGTGTGAGCAACGACTTTTCCCGCTGGGCTCCCCCGGAGGCGGATTCCACCCCCGCGCCCGGAAGCGAGCCGACGACGCAGAGCACCGCCGAGCAGCCCGTAGACCGCGCGGCTTCGACCGGGGCCTCGCCGGTCTCCGATCGCTTTGCGCCCACAATCGGGCAGTCAGAGGGCACTGCGACGGGGCAGTCGGGCGTCGCCTCGTCGTTGAAGCCAGTCCTGGGTTCGCTCGTCACGGGCACGACGCGAACCACGGCGACACCCCGCTCGTCGGCATCTCGCGACGAGGCCTCGTCCCCCGCGAGCGCACCTCGGAAAGGCCTTCGTCCTCCGCGCAGGAAACGCGATCCGCAGCGCCTCGCTCACAAAGCCCCGTACCGGCGGCTGCTGAATAAGAAGGTCATTACCGGTGCAGCCCTCGCGGTCATCGTCCTTGTTCTCGCTTTGCCCAGGCTCATGACGATGGCACCCTCCTTCAGCAGTATCAGTAGCGGCCCCATCGCCGTTCAGGGGTATAAGGGTTCGGCCACCAACACGAACGTTCTCTCGTCGGAGTGGGCTGCGGGCGTGAGCGTCGCCTGGACGTTGCCCGATCCTCGTAGCGGCATCGAAAAGTCATCCGAGACAACCCTGTTTGTCGATGGCACAACGCTGTACATGGTGTCCCGGGGTGATAAGTCTCGTTCCATCTCCATCGCGGCCATCGACGTCTCCTCCTCCGAGCCCACCGTCCTGTGGACATCGAATGACGAGTCCATGCGACTCGCGTACTCGGGAAGCGATTTCTCGATTGTCTCGGCCTGGCAGTGGATCGCCGTCGAAAACATCCTGATTTCGAAGTCGACGGGCATTCAGACGAAGGCACCCTGGGAGGACGACCATCCGGTCGCCATGGTCGACGACATCCTGGTGACGTGTTCGGGCCACGAGACCTGCTCGGGCTGGACGTATTCCTCCGGCTCGTGGGAGCGCCTGTGGCAGAGCATCACGGGAATTCAGTCCCGCACCGCATCCGTGGCGAAATGGGGTGGAACGCGCGTGATTGGGACCGGAGAGGAGGCTTCCGTCCTGGTTCCCGTCGACAATGACAGGAACCCGCAGATCGTCAACGCCCACACCGGCGTCGTGTCGACCCTTGGAAAAGAGGGGCGTTTGGATGACTACAACCACCCGGTTCTGTACCCTGCCTCGGACGGTATCTTGGTGGATAAAGACTCCAAGACGTTCGAAAAGTTCGATACTTCTGGTAAGTCCTTGGGCACTGTCAAGCGGCACCTTATGCACATCATCCCGGCGGAAGATGGCCGCATGCCGACTGTGAGTGAGTGGGAGGCTTTCTACGATTCGGGCAGGACTCCGTGGACGACGGCCATGCTGGAGGCGACCGGCGAAGGGTGCGAATCCCTCACGGTGCGTACGACGGGAGGCATCGCAAAGTATTCCGCGGATGGGATGGCGGGGATTTCAGCGAGCACCCGTCCGCCCTGCACGTTCTCTCCCGAGCACGCTCGTGCGAGCGCCGACGGAACCGCCGCGTTTATTCAGAAGAACGGATACAAGAGCCAGGTCATCTATTTCTTCGACATGGCAAACAATAAGGCGCATACCTCGGCCAAGTTGAGCGCGGCACAGAACCTCACGTGGGTCTTCGACGACCTGCTCGTCGGGCTGACGGACGAGGGCCTCATCGCCTTCACGCCGACTTCCTCGTGACGCTACCCTGGTTCCATGACTGATCTGCCTTTCCGCATCGGCCAAGCGGTCGACGTCCACGCGTTCGCCGCACCCGACTCACCGCGCCCTCTGATGGTCGCGTGCCTCGAGTGGCCGGGCGAGCGGCCCCTTGAGGGTCATTCGGACGCGGACGTGGCCGCCCACGCCCTGTGCGACGCGATGCTGCTGGCCACTGGGC
>CALBAF010000321.1 GCA_937926415.1 uncultured Actinomyces sp. | reverse complement strand
TGCGTCGTCTCCCTGGCGGCGGGACGCACCCTCGACCAGATCACCACCGACTTCGGCGCGGGCATCCCGCTCGTGCGCGTCATGCCGAACGTCGCGGCCACCGTCGGGCAGTCCATGACCGCCCTGACGGCCGCGCGCGCCACCGACGCACAGGTAGCAGCCGTCCGATCCCTCATGGATTCGGTGGGCCGCACCATCCTCATCGACGAGGACTATTTCCCCGTGTTCCAGGCCCTGGCCTCGTGCTCTCCGGCCTGGTATTTCCAGATTGTTGATTCTTTCGCCCGCGCTGGTCTCAAGCACGGCCTGTCCAAGGACAGCGCCGTCGAAATCGCCGCGCAGGCGATGGCGGGAGCCGCTGCTCTACTCCTCGCTGAGCGCGAGGCGGGCACGATCCCCGCGCAACTCATTGATCGGGTGACGAGCCCCGGCGGCACCACAATCGCAGGATTGCTGGCCGCCGAGGAAGGTGGTTTGTCGACCGCACTGGTAGGTGCCGTCGACGCATCCATCCACGCCGACTCCCATCTCGGCTGACACCACCTGCCGCGCTGCGGCTTACCTCCCCCTTATTTTGCGTACCCGCGCACCCTCAACACAGGAACACACATGTTGCTCTTCAACGCAGTCGTGCTCTCCGTGCTCGTCATGCTGATCCTCAGCGTCGCACGCGTGCACGTCATCATCTCCCTCTTCATTGCATCGCTCGTGGGCGGCCTCGTCGCCGGCTTGGGCGTGTCCGGCACGATGGTCGCCTTCCAGGACGGCCTCGCCGGCGGCGCAAAGATCGCCCTGTCCTACGCCCTCCTCGGTGCGTTCGCCATGTCGGTGGCCCACTCAGGCCTGCCGCGTCTGCTGGCGAACTGGATCATCAAGAAGCTGCGCAACGCTGATGACTCGAACTCGGCGCGCGTGGCCCGCTCCGCCAAGTGGGGCATCCTCGGCGGCGTCCTCGTCATGGGCGTGATGAGCCAGAACCTCATCCCTATTCACATCGCGTTTATCCCGCTGCTGGTTCCCCCGCTCATCGGCGTCATGAACGAGCTGAAGATGGACCGCCGCCTGGTCGCCTGTGCGATCACCTTCGGCATCGTCACCACCTACATGTTCGTGCCGATCGGCTTCGGCCGTATCTTCCTGCACGACATTCTCTACAAGAACATCGAGGAAGCCGGAATGGCGGTTGAGGGCATCGTCAACCCGATGGCCGCCATGGCGATCCCCGCTGCCTCGATGGCCGTGGGCTGTGCCATCGCCCTGCTCGTCTCCTACCGCAAGCCGCGCGAATACGAGCAGCGCGAGACCTCCTTCAATTCCAACGACGATAAGCCCGTCAACATGGTGAAGGTGTGGGCCGCCGTCGTGGCCCTCATCGCCTGCTTCGTCATCCAGGCGGTCCTGACCAAGATGGACTCCGAGGCCGACCCGCTCCTCGTGGGCGCCCTCGTGGGCCTGTGCATGATGCTCGGCATGCGCGTCGTGCCGTGGCAGCAGGCCGACGACGTGTTCAGCGGCGGCATGAAGATGATGAGCCTCATTGGCCTCATCATGATCACCGCCCAGGGCTACGCCTCGGTCCTGAAGGCCTCGGGCCAGATCGAGCCGCTCGTCCAGCAGACCTCCGCGATGTTCAACGGCTCCAAGTCCCTGGCAGCGGTCATCATGCTGGTGGTCGGCCTCATCATCACGATGGGCATCGGCTCGTCCTTCTCGACCCTGCCGATCATTTCGGCGATCTACGTGCCCCTGTGTATCGCCCTGGGCTTCTCCCCCATGGCCACGGTCGCCCTCATCGGCACCGCGGGCGCGCTGGGCGACGCCGGTTCTCCCGCGTCCGACTCGACGCTTGGCCCGACAGCCGGTCTCAACATCGACGGTCAGCACGACCACATGCGAGACACGGTCATCCCCGAGTTCATCCACTACAACATTCCGCTGTTGGTCGGTGGCTGGATCGCGGCGATGGTCCTCTGATTCCGTCATTCTCCTTGACGAGGCCGGGGCCGGGTTGCACGTTCACGCAACCTGGCCCCGACCTCGTTATGCACCCAGGTAGGTGGTCGCGACCTCGTGGAGGACCTCGGCGGTCGCTCGCACGTCCGCCAGGGCGATGTGTTCGTCGTGCGCGTGCAGCTGGGAGTAGACCTGTCCCAGGCTCGCGCCGCTGTCCACGGCTCCAAAACCGTACCCGATGCCCCCGCGCCTGCGGGCCACGCGCAGGTCGGTGCCGCCGGGGAGGAGGACGGGCACGACTGCGACCCCCGGGTATCGCCGCGTCAGGGCCGCTTCGATCGCCCGGTACAGATCTGTGTCGATCGACGAGGCCGTGGCTGCCTCGCACAGGAGGCGCTCGATGGTCACGTGCTCGGAAAGGTCGCCGAGGGCCGCCGCAATGGCGGCGTCCACGTCATCGTCGTCGACGCCGGGCAGCGTGCGGATGTCCAGCTCGAGGGTGGCGTGGGAGGGCATGACGTTGATGGGCCCGCCCGAATGGGCGACCGTCTGGGCGACAGTCACGTGGGAGATCGCGTGGGCGAACGCCGCCAGATCCCCGAACTCGGAGTAGTCACCCTCGTAGGTGCCGTTGATGAGGCTGGTTTCGGTCGTTTCATCGAACTCGAAGGCGCGCACGAAGCCCGCCCAGACCTCGTCCGTGGCGGTGGGCCAGCGGGCGGCGGACAGCGCCGCGCTCACCTGCGAGAG
>CALBAF010000320.1 GCA_937926415.1 uncultured Actinomyces sp. | reverse complement strand
TCAATGCGGCGCAGGCGGCCGTGCTCGCGCGGTGTGAAGAAGGTCAGCGCGCGGCCTTCGCGACCCGCGCGGCCGGTGCGTCCGATGCGGTGCACGTAGGCCTCGGGCTCACGCGGAACGTCGAAGTTCACGACGAGGGAGATACGCTCAACGTCGAGGCCGCGGGCGGCCACGTCGGTCGCGACCAGCACGTCGAGGGAGCCGTTCTTCAGGCGCTCAACCATGCGCTCGCGCTCGGTCTGAGCGACATCGCCGGAAATGCCAGCGGCGCGGAATCCGCGGCTCGACAGCTCGAGCGAGACCTCTTCGACATCGGCGCGGGTACGCACGAAGACGATAGCGGCGTCAGCCTCTTCCTGGCCTTCCTTGATGTGCTGCGCGCGGGTAGCCAGCACGCGCGAGAGCGCACCGATCTTGTGCTTGTAGGGCACCACCGCGTAGGTCTGGTGGATGGTGTCGACAGTCGAGGACTCGGTGGAGACCGCGACCTTGACCGGATCCTTCAGGTGCTCGCGTGCCACCTTCTCGATAGCCGCGGGCATCGTCGCGCTGAACAGGGCCGTCAGGCGGTCATCCGGGGCGCTCGACGCGATCGTCTCGACGTCCTCAGCGAAGCCCATACGCAGCATTTCGTCGGCCTCGTCCAGGACCAGCATGCGCACATTCGACAGGTCCAGGGCGCCCTTCTCGATCAGGTCGATGACGCGACCCGGGGTGCCGACGACGACCTGAGCGCCGCGCTTGAGCGCACCGATCTGCGGGCCGTAGGGCGAGCCACCGTAGACGGGGACAACGTCGAGGCGGGCGGTGCGAGCCGCGAAATCTTCAATCGCCTGGGCGCTTTGCATCGCGAGTTCGCGGGTGGGGGCCAGGACGAGGGCCTGGACGTCGCGCTCGTCCGCGTCAACAATCGCCAGGAGCGGCAGGCCGAAGGCAGCGGTCTTGCCGGTACCCGTCTGGGCGATGCCGACAACGTCGCGCAGCTCCAGCAGCGGCGGGATAGCGGCGGCCTGAATCGGGGTGGGAACACGGAATCCCATGTCGGTGACGGCCGCGAGGATCTCCTCGGGCAGGCCCAGGCTCGCGAAGGTCACGGTATCCGTGTCCTCCTCGTCCGTGCGGTGATCGTCGAGATCACTGTCATCGTCGAGGTCGTCAATATCCTCGATATCGTCGGCAATTGCCGTCATCTCGCGCTCGTCGTCAGCGCGTTCCATGAAATCGTCAGAGGGCATAATTCATCCTTGCGTGGTGCAATCAGTGTCAGCAAAACCATCGGGGCGGGCCTACTCGGCTCCTCGGCGCGGCCTCACCCATAACAACAAATCCCGCATCCCGCGGGCACCATAACAAGGGGCAGCGCCTCATCGCTATGAACAGCATACCCTCGCACGAAGCGCGAAGAGGCGCGTGGTCGGCGAACTCACTGTTACCGAGTCACCATGGGACGCAGGTCATGACGCTATCAGAGTGGCAGTCGAGCGAGGAACGAGGCAATAGTCACCTGACGGTTGTCTTCAGAACGCAGGGGGGCAACGACGAGTCGATCGACCTCGTCGCGGCACAGTCCCCGCAGGTCACGCATGACCGCGCGTCGGCGGCGCGATGCGACCCATCGGGCCGATGCTCGGCTCGCACACGCGCATAGCACCGTGATCAATAGGCACAGTGCGACCAGAGCCGTCGGCACTGGAATTGGCCCAATCGCGGGCACCTGAACGTCAATGAGCACGGCCCTGCCCAGGTGTACGAGAACGATCCACGCGACGCCCACGACAACGCCGAGCCACGCAAGCAGCTGGGCTCCTCCCAGCACACGGCACAGCGCGGGCGCGCCCGTCGACACACGAATATGCGCCGCAACCTCACGATGCGCGGCGTCCGGCACCTCACGCGCCCCGCTGAGCGCAC
>CALBAF010000319.1 GCA_937926415.1 uncultured Actinomyces sp. | reverse complement strand
TGCCGGCGTTCGACGGCCCCGTCGTCCTCGTGGCACGCGACCTGGCTCCCGCAGAGACCGCGACCCTGGACCCCGAGACCGTCCTCGGCATCATTACCGAGGTCGGCGGCCCCACCTCGCACACGGCGATCCTGGCCGCCCAGCTGGGCATCCCCGCGATCGTCAAGGCCGAGGGCATCATGGCTGTCGAGGAAGGCACGATGCTGGCCCTCGATGGCGGTGTCGGCGAGGTCATCGTCGCCCCCACCGATGATGAGGTGGACCTGCTCAAGGAGCGCTCGCGCCGACGCGCGCTCGCCCTGGCCGGCTCGACCGGCGAGGGTGCGACCTACGACGGCTACCGCGTCAAGCTCCTGGCCAACATCGGCACGGTTGACGATGCGATCAAGTCGTCGAAGGTCGACCTCGAGGGTTCTGGCCTGTTCCGCACGGAGTTCCTGTTCCTGGAGCGTTCGGAGGCCCCGACGCTGGAGGAGCAGACCGACACGTACACGAAGGTCCTGCAGGCCTTCGGCTCGCGTCGCGTGGTCGTTCGTACCCTGGACGCGGGCGCTGACAAGCCGCTGAGCTTCGCGGATCTGGGTGCCGAGGAGAACCCCGCCCTGGGCGTGCGCGGCCTGCGCCTGTGTCAGGTGCGCGAGGACCTCATCGACACGCAGCTGCAGGCTCTGGCCGCCGCCCACAAGGCGACGGGCGCGGACCTGTGGGTCATGGCCCCCATGGTCGCGACCGCCGACGAGGCCACCTGGTTCGTCGACAAGGCGCGAGGCTACGGCCTGCCCAAGGTCGGCATCATGATCGAGGTGCCCGCGGCCGCTCTGCGCGCCGAGCAGCTCCTGTCGATCGTGGACTTCGCCTCCATCGGCACGAACGACCTGACCCAGTACACGATGGCCGCCGACCGTCTGGACGGCAACCTGGCATCCCTCCTGGATCCGTGGCAGCCCGCGGTCCTCGAGATGATCCGTCACGCCTGCAACGGCGGTCGTGCGACGGGCAAGCCGATTGGCGTGTGTGGCGAGGCGGGCGGCGACCCGCTGCTGGCCCTGGTCCTCACGGGCCTGGGTGTCGCCTCCCTGTCGATGGCACCGTCGAAGGTCAAGTCCGTGCGCGCCGCCCTGCGCATGCATGACCTGGCGACTTGCCAGCAGATGGCTGCTTTCGCGGTGGATGCTCCCAACGCGAAGGAAGGCCGTGAGAATGTCCTGAAGCTGGTGGCTCCGGCCATGCTGGATCTGCTCTGATCAGGCGCTTCTGACACGCAACGGGG
>CALBAF010000318.1 GCA_937926415.1 uncultured Actinomyces sp. | reverse complement strand
TTGGAAGGCCGCCCTCTCGCGTTGCGTCACTGTGCCGCGCGGCTGCACGCGTTACTGCGCCCCACCGTCCCAGCCGGGGCGCAGGGCGAAGGATTCGATCTCGCGCAAATAGCCCGCCTCGATAATGCCACTTCGCGGCTCGATGTAGCCTGCCATCTTGTCCGTCGAGAATACCTCTCGGCGCTCTCCCCCATCCCACGGCCGGTAGGCAAGGGTGACACGGTGATCATCCCAGCGATCCTCAAGCGCATAGACACCAGTCTCGCTCACCTGGTACACCGTTCGTTGGCCGGTACCTGGACCGGCATACTTAAACAGGTAACGGCCCTGGCCACTGTCCAAGTCGACCGAAAATGCATCACCATCCTCGCTGATGAACATGTATTGATTCCCGACCCTGACACCCTTGTAGCGAAAGATATTGAGCTCGCTGTTCAACTCGATGGAATTTCCCTCCTCATCGATCACAGGAATAATCGTGCGCTGCCCCGTCGCTAGATCCCACCGCTGGAGAACCATGGTTCCCTTCAGATCAGGCAAATTCGTCTTTTTCGCGGACTCAGGGTCATCCGCTTGAATGGTCGGCATCGTGATCACGTCTCCGTCGCAGGCGAACATCGTCTGCCCCGAATAGAGGCCATCAATCTTCGGAGCCACTGCAAGAACCCGAGGCTCATCGTCGTTAATCTCGTCCAACTGGGCAACTGCCGCTAGCGCTTCCGGCTGATCGCTGTCGCCTCCCGATTGGGCGGCGTACATCGCGAATGCTGCCGACTTGATGCGCGGAGATTCTTCCGTATCGGCGATCAGTAGGATGCGTGAGCCGCACAGCCCGATGTCACCTTTAGTACTGGTCGTTTCCGCGTACTCAACGCTTCCATCAAGTTCAATACTTTCAAGGCGGTGGCCTCCCCCCGCTGAGAGAGTCACCACGACGGTTCGTCCGTCCGGGAGCCCATAGCGCTGAATCTCGTAGCTACCCCAGGATTTGCTTTTAATGACGCTCGTTCCAGAATCCGTCGTCAAGAAATTTTCTTCTGGCCCACCGTAGGAAATCCCGTTCTTCGTCCACAGAATGTCCCCTCCCCTACTCTCTCCAATGAGAGATGCTCTTTGCCGTGCTTGCTCGTCAAGAAGCATGATCCAGCTGTCATGAAGCGGCGCTGACAAGCCCGACCACGACTGTCCTCCACTCAGGCGCACAGCGATGACAGCATCACCGATCGCAAGCTTACTAACCGGAGTTTTCGAGAAGGTGCCCTGCGGAACACAACTCCACGCGAGCGCAGCAACCGAGAGCACGACGACGAGGAGCGCCCATCGCCGGGAACGCCTCGGCTTCTTCGGGTGGCCATGCTCCTGCTCGTCGGCACCTGCCTCGCGTCGCTCATCGTTGTGTGCGCTCATGGTCGTCTCCGTCCTCGTCTGTGCGGCGAAGGGCGCGGCCACGCCCACCCCCAGAGTCTAGGGCACGAGGCCGAGGCTGCCCCGGCCTCATGCTCCAACACCCAGAGTCAGCGCACCACCCGACTGCGCTGCGTTACTGCGCGCCACCGTCCCAGCCGGGCCGCAGGGCGAAGGATTCGATCTCTCGCTCATGGCCCGACGACAGGAATCCGCCCGGCGTCCGCAGATACTTCTCCAGCTTGTTCGTCGTGAAGACCTCGCGCAGGTCTCCTCCATCCCACGGCCGGTACGAGATGGTCACGAGATGCTCGCGGTGGCGGTCCTCGAGCACGTAGACACCGGTTTCGGTCACCTGGAATAAAGTCGGATGCGACACGGTCTCCGCGGGGATGGTGAAGAGGTGACGGGTCTGACCACTCCTGAGGTTGACCGTGAAGGCATGACCCCTACTACTGATGAACCTGTACTCGTCTCCAACCTGAATCGCCTGATAGCCGAAGATCGTCAGATCTTTGCTCAGCGTAATCTCGTCGCCATTCTCATCGAGGACAGGGATCACCGTGCGCTGCCCTGTCGACAGGTCCCAGCGCTGCAGAACCATGGGGCCAGTCGTTGCCATCATGCCAAAGTCACGTGCAGCGACAGGATCATCCTGCAGCATGCTCGGCATCGTAATGACATCCCCCTCGCAGGCGAACATGAACTGTCCTGATTTCAATCCATCAATCATCGGTGCGGTGGCGAGGACTCTGGGCACATCGCCGACGGGATCATCCAATTGCACGACAGCCGCTAATTCCTCCGGTACGTCAGTCTGACTGCCGGACTGGGCAGCATAGGCCTCGCGGGCAGATCCCTTAATGCTCTCGGATTCCTGAGTGTCGGTGATCGCCAGAACCCGCGAACCACACAGTCCAACATCCCCTTCTGTGTCCCGTGTTTCCGCACTCGTCATCGTTCCATCAAGCTCGATAGTGTCGATTCGAAACCCCCAGTGCCGCGACGCACTGAGAACCGCGATTCGCCCATCCGGGAGCTCATAACGCCTATATTCCAATGATCGATCAGCCGGGCGCGGGATACGTTGCGTTCCACTCGCCGTTGTCAGAAACTCATTGTTCTCTTCGCTGTAGGAGAGGCCACGCTGAGTCCACGCCAAGTCCCCCACAGTCCTCTCATCGATAAAACTCAGATCAACGTTGCCTTCCTCATCAAGGAGCCCGATCCCACTGTCGTAGGTTGGCTTTCCGATGCCCGACACCGACCGACCCTCACGCATCCACACAGCCAACACAGCGTCCCCCGTGCTCAGCTTGTCGACCGGCGTGCTCGTCGGCGCAACATACGCCTCGCAGCTCGACAGGAGCACAGCAGCTGACAGCGCAGCCGCCACAATGGCGCCTCGACGTGCGACCCTAGATCTCAACAGGGGGCCACATCGTCGCGCCTGCGTCTCTGTCTGCTGTGAGTCGGTGGCGTTAGCGTCCATCATCGATTCATCCTCGTCTGTGCGGCAGGGGCGCGGCCACGCCCACCCCCAGAGTCTAGGGCACGAGGGGTGGGCGACCCCGGCCTAGTCCCCTTTCCGATCCGGGAAGCTCGATGCCGATAGGATGAGGGCATGACGATTACGGCGGCGGCAGACGGTTCTTCCCTCGGCAATCCCGGGCCCGCGGGGTGGGCCTGGTACGTGGACGAGGACACGTGGGACGCGGGCGGCTGGCCGCAGGGCACCAACAACCTGGGTGAGCTGACCGCCATCCTGCGCCTGCTCGAGGCAACGGCCGAGACCGGCGAAGAGCTGCATATCCTCGCCGACTCACAGTACGCGATCAACGTCGTGTCCAAGTGGCGGCTCGGCTGGAAGAAACGCGGCTGGACGAAGGCCGACAAGAAGCCCATCAAAAACCTGGAGCTCATCCAAGAGATCGACCGCGCCATGGAAGGGCGCCGCGTCACCTTCGAATGGGTCAAGGGCCACGCCGGGCACCGCATGAACGAGCGCGCCGACGACCTCGCGCGCGCATGCGCCGAGGCCTACCAGGCTGGGCGCACGCCCGAGCCGGGCCCCGGGTTTGGGGGCGCTGCCTCTGCGCCCGCATCGGTCGAGCCGCACGATGCCGTGGAACCCGACGCGAGCGCACCTGTTGGGCATGAACACACCGAAGCCGACACGACCACTGCT
>CALBAF010000317.1 GCA_937926415.1 uncultured Actinomyces sp. | reverse complement strand
CGCGTCGGATCCGGAGGCGGCCGTGCGAGCCAGGAGGAGCAGGCGACGACCCGTATCCTCGGCGGCCTCGGCGCGGTACTTCGGCGCGACGAAGGTGCGCACAGCCTCGTCGATGTGACGCAGGGTGAGCGTCAGGAGACTCATGTTGTCTTCGACGGGAACGGCGCGCAGGGCCAGGTTCAGGTAGTCGCGTGCCGGCATCTCGCCGTCGCGGGTCATGTCCCACGCGGAGGCCATGACGACGCCGCGGGTCAGGGAGTCCGTGAACTTGGTGATGTTGTTGATCGCGAAGGCCAGCGACTGCTCGTCGAGGCGAACCTTGGCGTAGCCGAGGTCGCCGTCGTTGACGAGGATGAAGTCGGGACGGGCGATGCCCGCGGCGGCCTCGATCACCGTGGAAGCGCCATCAATGTCGAGCTCCTCGCGGAAGACCTGGGTCAGGGTGCCCTCTTCGGTCAGCGAGTAGCCGGCCACACCCATGCGGTGCGGGCGCAGGGAGGCACCCTCAGAGAAGGCTTCCTGGGTGATCTCGAGGCGCTCGATCGTGCCGTCCTCGGCGGTCGTAATGACCGGACGCAGGAGGGTCACGCCGGCTTCCTCCAGCCACACCTTCGACCACGAGGCCAGGTCGCGGCCCGAGGCGGCGGCCAGCTCGGAGAGCAGGTCGTCCAGCGTGGCGTTGGCGTAGGAGTGCTTCGTCAGGTACTCGTGCAGGCCCGCGAAGAAGGCGTCGCGTCCCACGTAGGAGACGAGCTGGCGCAGCACGGAGGCGCCCTTGGCGTAGGTGATGCCGTCGAAGTTGACCTCGACGTCGGCCAGGTCGCGGATCTCGGCCGTGATCGGGTGGGTGGTGGGCAGCTGATCCTGCTTGAGGCCCCAGTCCTTGCGGACCATGAAGCCCGTCCAGCCTTCGGTGTACTTGGTGGCCTCGGCCAGAGCCAGGTGGCTCATGAATTCGGCGAAGGACTCGTTGAGCCACAGGTCGTTCCACCACTTCATGGTGACCAGGTCGCCGAACCACATGTGCGCCAGCTCGTGCAGGATCGTGTTGGCGCGAGCCTCCATCTGAGCCTCGGTGGGACGCGTGCGGAAAACGTAGGCGTCACGGAAGGTCACGCAGCCGGCGTTCTCCATCGCGCCCGCGTTGTACTCGGGCACGAAGATCTGGTCGTACTTGGTGAAGGGGTAGGCGATGCCGTAGGCGCCCTCGAAGAACTCGAAGCCCTGGCGCGTGATCTCGATGATCTCGTCGGCATCCAGGTGCTCGACGATCGAGGCGCGGGCGTAGACGCCCAGGTCGATCGTGCGGCCGTCGGAGGAGGTCAGCGTGGCCGTGGTGCCCTCGTAGGGGCCGGCGACGATTGCGGTGATGTACGTCGACATGACCTCGGTGGTCGCGAAGCGGTAGACCCAGGCCTCGCCCTCTTCCTCGGGGGTCGGGGTCGGCGCGTTGGAGAAGACCTTCCAGCCCTTGGGGGCCTTGACCGTCAGGGTGAAGGTGGACTTCAGGTCAGGCTGTTCGAACGTCGTGTAGACGCGGCGGGCGTCCGGAACCTCGAACTGGGAGTAGGTGTAGGCCTGGCCGTCGGCGGGGTCGACGAAGCGGTGCAGGCCTTCGCCGGTGTGCATGTACTGGCACGAGGCCTCAACTTCGAGGACGTTGTGCTCGGCAAGGTTCTCCAGCGCGATGCGGTTGTCCTGGTGCACCGAGAAGGGGTCCAGGGCGTTGCCGTTCAGCGTGATCGAGTGGACGTTGTTGGACACGAGGTCAGCGAACGTGGAGGCGCCTTCGTGCGCGTCGAACTCGATGCGGGTGAATGAACCGAAGTCGGTGTCTCCGCGCGTGAGGTCCAGGGAGATCTCATAGCGGGTCACAGAGGAAATGATCGAGGCGCGCTCGGTCGCTTCCTCGCGAGTCAGGTTCAGGCCTGGCATGGGTTGCCTTTCCGTCGATGGAATGGGAGCGCTGTTGCGCTCAACATTCCTATGTTGTCATGTGTTGGGTGTGATTGCGCGGGGCGCGCAGCATTTTGTCGGCTGGGACACGCTTTTACCAGATGGTGACGCGCTGGGAGGGCTCCAGCCACATCTCGTCGCTGGGTGTGACGTCGAATGCCTCGGCGAAAGTGTCAAGGTTGCGCAGTACCTGGTTGCAGCGGAACTCGGCGGGCGAGTGGGGGTCGATCGCCAGCATCTGGCGCGCGAACTGCGGGCGCGTGGCGGTGCGCCAGGCGCGTGCCCACGAGTAGAAGAAGCGCTGGGGTCCCGTGATGCCGTCGATGACGGGGGCGGTCTGGGGGGTGAGCCCCTGCTCGGCGAGCGAGGCTGCCCAGGCCTTCCAAGCGATCGTCAGGCCGCCGAGGTCGCCGATGTTCTCGCCGATCGTGAGCGCGCCGTTGACGTGGGGGAGAGCGCGTTCGTCGCCCTCTTCCGACTCCTCGCCCTGCTCCAGTAGGATCGCGGGGGTGAGTACGTCGTACTGCTCGATGAGGGCGCGGGTGCGCTCCTCGAAGGCGGCGCGGTCCTCGTCCGTCCACCAGTTCGACAGGTTTCCCTCCCCGTCGTAGCGCGATCCCTGGTCGTCGAAGCCGTGCCCGATCTCGTGACCGATGACCGCGCCGATTGCGCCGAAGTTCACCGCGTCGTCGGCCTCGGTGTCGAAGAACGGAGGCTGGAGGATCGCGGCGGGGAAGACGATCTCGTTCTGCGTGGGGTTGTAGTAGGCGTTGACCGTCTGGGGGGTCATGTACCACTCGTCGCGGTCGACGGGGCGGCCGAGCTTGGCCCACTCGCGGTCGGTGGCGTGAGCGTTGGCGGCGCGCACGTTCTCGACGATCGTGGCCTTCGGATCCAGGTGCAGGGTGGAGTAGTCGCGCCACTTGACGGGGTAGCCGATCTTGGGGTTGAAGGTCGCGAGCTTGTCGAGTGCCTTGACCTTGGTGTCCTCGCTCATCCAGTCGAGGCCTCGGATCGACTCGCCGTAGGCGTCGAGGAGGCGGCGCACCAGGGCGTCCATCGCTTCCTTGGCGTTGGGCGGGAAGTGGCGGGCCACCCACGCACGGCCCATGGCCTCGCCCAGGTAGGCCTCGATGAGGCCGAGGGCGCGCTTCCAGCGCGGACGCAGCTCCTCCGTGCCCGACAGCGTGCGGCCGTGGAAGTCGAAGTTCTCATTCACGAAATCGCTCGACAGGAGCGACGCG
>CALBAF010000316.1 GCA_937926415.1 uncultured Actinomyces sp. | reverse complement strand
TGCTCAGATGTGGTGCCGCAGAGGTCGTTCAGTTGGCGGTCAACCGTGTCTGCGGCGCTCACTCCCCTTCTGTGCTCGCCTCCAGCGCATCCGCCGCGGCCTCGATCTCCTCGCGCGTCGGGCACGAGGCCGGGCCGGGCATGGTCGAGGCGAGGGCACCCGCGCAGTTGGCCAGCAGGAGCACCCTCTCCAGAGGGATCCCTTGCGCAAGGAAGGCTGCAAGGGCGCCCGCGTAGGTGGCAGCGGCCCCGTTCGTATCGATCTTGCGCACGGCGGGACCGGGAATATGTGTGACCTGAGTGTCACGCTCGCCCGTGCTCATGAGGTATTGGCGCGCATAGTGCGTGTCCCATGTGCTGGAGTACACGGCGGCTTGACACTTCAGGAGCTGTGACAGGAAACGGGCCGCGCCGCGGTCTGTTTTGCAGGCATCGAAAGCTGATCGATCTGCGACGATCGGGCCACCAATCTGTTCACACTGTTCCTTTGTGAGTGCGACGATCACGTTGTTGCTGCGCAGCTTGTGTGGGAACCAGGACGCGGGGGAGGGGTCCACAACGACGCGCACGTGTTCAGGCAGGACTTTCAGAGCTGCCTCGGCTTCCTTCCTATTCGCCGGGAGACTCATAAGCGAAGAATCGATATAGAGGACGTCTGAGGGGCCCAGCGTCTGAACGACTGACGCCCACGCGCCCGGTGGAACCTCGCTTTCGGCACCACGCAGGGAGACATACGCCCAATCCAGCCCACCCGAACCCACGGCCACGCGATACGCGTTGTCCATCCCCGTCACGCGAGCTCCCGCGTCGACGATGCCCGCACGCTTCAACGCGTGTTCGATGGACGAGGCCCGGGGGCCGTCACCGATCGGGCTGAGGGAGATCGCCTCAACCCCCATGCGGCGTGCGGCGAGCAAGGCAGGGAAGATTCCGCCAATGTGCACGCCTTGGTCATTCGCCCACGCGAGCCCGTTCTTCCACGGGAGCATCTGGGTTGTCAGACAGTGCTCGACGAGGATCTGTCCCATGACAACGACGCGGCCCGCCGGAGCCTCTCCCCGGGAACCAACCAGCGGTGCGGGTGCGTTCTCGGGTTCGAACAGGGTCTGACGTGTCTCCAGAGGGGAGTCAGGAGTGCTCGCGGTGCTAGACGGGCTCTGAGTGGGGGAGTCTGCGCCAGCGACTGTGTGCGCAGCGGGCGGTCGTTGCGCGAGCAGGCGTTCGGCAAGTGGCCCCAGTCTCAGGTGGGAGACTGCGTCGACCGTATCGATGCCGTGCGCGGATAGAGCGCTCGAGCCTCGGATAGCGCCAACGATCGAACCGGCGATTGCCGCGATTACGCTTGTGTCTCCGCCGAGGCTCGCCGCGCCGAATGGAGCAAACCAGTCCGCAAATAACCTGACAATTGCGAAGGCTGCCGGAACCGACTGTGCTGGGTCCGCCGACGTGCCAATTTGCGCGTTCAGCCGTTCGTAGACGTCGTACTTGTAGTTGTCGGCGATGCTGACAGCCGTGCGGGTAGCGACCACCACGTCCGGTCCGGGGTGCCAGGTCCCCCGCGGGGGCAGGTCGGCCACGAGGGAGACTGCCTTCCACAGGACGGGTGGCACGTCCATCGGCCGTGACTGAGGCGAGTCCAGGCCAAGGGAGATCGCCGCGGCTACCAGGGCGGCTGCCTGGAACTCCTGACGTGTGATCGCCTCGTTCGCGCAGGCTTTCCAGACGGCCTCTGCGAAGGTATCGGGATCGTCCGTCGAGGTTGTGATTCCCGCCGCGATAGCGCGCAGCACATAGCGCGAACCTGCGAGCCGAGAGCCTGAGCCCTCCTCTGCCTCATCCCCGAGCGTAGGCATCGGATCGCCCAGCAGAGCCGAGGCCGCAGCCAGGATCTCGCGCGTGACCTCCGTGGTTGTCCCAGCGGGTGCGCCTGGCATCGTGGGGTGCGAGGCATCGGCGTCCACCAGCGTCCTGAGCCTCGGGTAGGTTGCCTTGATCTGCTCGGGGGACATTCCCCGGGTGGGCATACCGGCGGCGTCGCCGAGAGATGCCCCTGCCAATGCCGCGTAGACACGGTCGCGTCGTCTCATCTACTCATCCCCCTGGTCCGTGAAGGCGTCTGCCGCAGCCTCGATCTGGCTGCGCGTCGGGCACGAGGCCGGGCCGACGACCGTCGTGGACAGTGCGCCCGCGCAGTTGGCCAACAGGAGCGCCCTCTCCAGGGGGATCCCCTGCGCGAGGGAGGCTGCCAGGACGCCGGAGTGTGCGTCCCCCGCTCCGTTCGTGTCGATCGCCTCGACGTGAGGCGTCGGGATGTGGGCTGCATCCTCATTGCTGG
>CALBAF010000315.1 GCA_937926415.1 uncultured Actinomyces sp. | reverse complement strand
GGTGCCGGCAAGCTCGTTCACGACGACGCGCTCGCCGCCGGCCAGCGCGTTGAGCAGGGAGGACTTACCGACGTTGGGGCGACCAACAAGCGCGACGCGACGGGGGCCGCCGGAGGGCAGGGCAGAGGCAACGGCCGACTCGGTCGGCAGAACCTCCATGATGGCGTCGAGCAGGTCGCCCGTTCCGCGCCCGTGCAGCGCCGAAATCGGGTAGGGCTCGCCGAGGCCGAGGCTCCACAGGTAGGCCGCGTCGGCCTCCTGCAGGGGAGAGTCGACCTTGTTGGCGGCCAAGATGATCGGCTTCTTCTTCGCGCGAAGCATCTCGACGATGCGCTCGTCCGAGGCCGTCACGCCAACGGTCGCGTCGAGAACGAGGACGACGGCGTCGGCCAGGTCGACGGCGATTTCGGCTTGCTCTGCGACGGAGCGATCCAGGCCCTTGACGTCGATTTCCCAACCGCCCGTGTCGACGAGCGTGAAGTCGCGTCCCGCCCACTCGGCCGGGTAGGAGACGCGGTCGCGGGTGACGCCGGGCGTGTCCTGCACGACTGCCTCGCGGCGGCCGAGGATACGGTTGACCAGGGTGGACTTGCCGACGTTCGGACGGCCGACGACAGCGAGCACGGGCAGGCCCGCCGCCACGTCGTCGAAGTCCGCGAGCGCAGACTCGCCCGCCAGGAGCGCCAGGTCCTCCTCGTCCAGGTCGAACTGGTCAAGGTTGGCGCGCATGAGCCGGGCGCGGGCCTCGGTCTCCTCGTCGCTCAGTTCGATCGCATCGGACGAGGCTACCTCCGCGTCCGCGATGTAGTTCTCGGCGGCGTCCGCGTCGAATTCGGCGGTCGCGTCGGGCTGGTTATCAAAGTCATTCACCCGCCCAGTCTACGGCGTGGCGCGCCGCAAAGGCCCGATGGGGGCCCCTGCGGCGCGCCAGTTCACAGCTTCGCAGCGTTTATTCGTGCGAACGAACGTCTCCGGCGAGCACTTCGGTGGCGACGGGTACGTCGTTGTATCGGTGGTGGATCCCCTGGATTTCCTGGTACCACTCGGCTCCCTTGCCCGTGATGATGACGGTGTCGCCGGGCTCAGCAGCGAGGATCGCGCGTCGCACGGCGTCGCGGCGGCAGGTCGTCACCTCGGTGACGTCCTCCATGCCCGGGCGCACGGATGCGATGCCGCGCAGCAGGTAGTCGCGGATTTCCTGCGGGTCCTCGGTGCGCGGGTTCTCGTCCGTCACCCACAGGACGTCGGCCTCGCGTGCGGCGATCTCGGCCAGATGCTCACGCTTTGTCGCGTCGCGGTCGCCGTCCGTTCCAAAGACGACGACGACACGGCCGGGGGTCAGCTCGCGGGTTGAGCGCAGTGTCCATTCGAGGGCCTCGGGCGTATGCGCGTAGTCGACGATGACGAGCGGCTGACCGCCGGGTGTCGGGTTGACCTTCTCCATGCGTCCCGGGATCTGGGGAGCATCCTCGATCGCAGAGATCACGTCCGCGAGGTCGATGCCGAGACTCACAGCGCTGACGATCGCGACCGCCGTGTTCTGAATATTGACCTCACCCAGGATTGGCATGGCAACGCGGTGCCCGGTGCCCGATGGGTCGACGAGGGTAAACACGGTGCGTCCGATCGTCTGATCGGGTGTCACATCGCGGACCTGCCAGTCGGCGTCTTCCTCCGTCAGCGCGGACACCGTGGTGACCGGAACGGTGGCCTGCTGAGCGAGGCGCCGACCCCATTCGTCGTCGACGCATACGACGCCGCGGCGTGAATGCTCCGGCGTGAACAGGAGGGCCTTCGCCTGGAAGTAGTTCTCCATGTCGCCGTAGTAGTCCAGGTGGTCGTGCTGGAGGTTCGTAAACGCAGCCACGTCGAAGACGATGCCGTCGACACGGTGCAGCGACAGCGCGTGCGCGGACAGCTCGATGATGCCGGCGCCGCACTCGTACTCTTCGGTCGCCGCAAGGATGCGCGCGATGACGGGGGCCTCGGCCGTTGTACGCACGGCCTCGAAGGAGATCGGACCGACGTGGGTCTCCACGGTGCCGCACAGCGACGCCTTCGGGAATCGCGAGGTGATCGCGGCGCGCATCAGGTACGAGGTTGTAGTCTTGCCGTTCGTGCCGGTGACCGCCATGGTCGTCAGGCGCGTGGCAGGCGATGCGTACACGTTGGCGCACAGCGCGGGGACGACGGCGCGCGGGTCGGCCACCTGAACGACCGGAACGCCGAGGCCTCGTTCGAAGGCCTGCGTGCGGCCCTCCTCGTCCGTCAGCACGACGCTCGCCCCGGCCTCGATTGCCGCGTGTGCGAAACGAATGCCGTGCTGCTTGAGGCCGGGGATCGCGACGAACATCCACTCGGCCTCACAGTCGTCGGACGACACAGTGATGCCGCGCAGGCTGAGGGCGGACTCGGCAGTCTGCACAAGTGAGCCATCGGCGCCGTAGAAAGCCTGGATGTCCAGGCCTTCGAGGGCAGTCGTCAAAGAGACCGGCGTGATCGTGGGACGAATATCAGTCACTGAAGTCATGGGTCTACTGTAGTTCGTCGCGTCGGCGGCGCGCGCCGCACATACCGGCGGCGACACAGTAGGATAGGGGTCATGCAGATTTTGACACGCAACGAAGCAACACATCGCGCTGCCCATCTTCACGTCTCCGCCATCGACGTCGTTGTCGATCTTCGAGATGCACAGGACACCACGAAACCGACCTATCCCGTGACATCAACGCTGACGTTGACGTCGGACGAGGAACGCACCTTCATCGACATCGCCGGCGAAGTGAGCGAGGTCCTCCTCAACGGCGAACCCCACGCGTTCGACGATGACGAAGACCGCGTGTGGGTCGGTGGCCTGCCGGTAGGGGAGACGATCACCCTCGAGGTTCGAGCTCTGGCGAGCTACTCGCGCAGCGGTGAAGGCCTGCACCGCTACACCGACCCCGAGGACGGCGAGGTCTACCTCTACACACAGTTCGAACCCAACGACGCGCACCGTGCCTGGCCGTGCGTGGACCAGCCGGACGTGAAGCCCGAGTGGACGTTCCACGTCATCGCCCCAGCGGGCTGGGTCGTGTCCTCCAACGGGGTCGAAACGGCCGTCGAGGCCGTGGATGACTCGGGTGCGCTGCGCCATGACTTCACGGCGACTCGCCCGCTGTCGAGCTACATCACGGCGATCGTCGCGGGTCCGTGGGCGGTGATCGAGGGCGGTACCTGGAGCGGCGGCGCCTCCGATGGCGGCCACGCCGAGCTGGTGCTGCGCCTCCTGTGTCGCCGCACGCTCGCGCGCTACCTCGATTCCGATGATGTGTTCGAGGTGACCCGCGCAGGACTCGACTTCTTCCACGAGCGCTACGGAGTGACCTTCCCGTGGGGTTCCTACGATCAGGTATATGTGCCCGAATACAACCTGGGCGCCATGGAGAATCCGGGCTGCATCACCTTCAACGAGA
>CALBAF010000314.1 GCA_937926415.1 uncultured Actinomyces sp. | reverse complement strand
GCACCAGATGCACATCATCATGATCCACTGCGCCGTCTTCGGGCGCTCCTACGTGCCCGAGGCCATGGCGATCGCCCGCAGGTACGCATAGACCGCGCCTCCCACCACGGTTCCGCGCGCGCATGCGCGGGGACGAGGAGGGAGGCGCGGTATTGCGTGAAGGCAGAGAGCCTCAGGCGCGGGCGTCGTAGTGCTGCAGGCCCGAATCCTCTCGCGAGCCACCCTGGCCGTCGCCCACGTCGTGGTAGTCGTGGATCCACTCCAGGCGGCGCACCCACTTAACCATCTTGTAGCCGTGCTGGGAATCGGCGCGCAGGCGCAGCGGTCCGCCGTAGACCTCGGGCAGGGACTCGTCGTTCATGCCCCAGGCGAGGATGCACTCGTCGTCGTCGATCATCGACGGGTCGATGCACTCGTAGTAGGGCTCGGTCGGGCGCCCGTCGTAGGTGTGTCCGACGTGTCCGAAGGAGGTCGCCATCAGGTAGCGTGCACCTGACGTGGGCGTGACCTGCTCGAGGAGATCCTTGAGGCGGATGCCCTCCCACTTCGCGATGCCCGTCCATCCCTGCATGCAGGTGTGCATCGTAATGTTCGTGACCTTGCCCAGTGCCTTCAGCTCGTCGATGGAGAAGGACTTCTCCTCCTCAACCAGGCCGCCGATCTCGAGGCGGAAGTCCTTAAAGTCGTCTTCGCGCAGGGCGATGTACTCCTCGGACTGCTCCTTTGTTGGCGGGCGTGTGTTGACCCAGTGGAACGGGGAAATATCGGCCTCGCTGAAGGTCTTCTTTGCGACCTGGCGCGACTTCAAGCGGTCGATCGTGAGTGCGTGAATGGGCTGCGTGGCACCCCAGATCCAGCGCTGCGTGCGGCGTGGATTCGACAGTGACCAGTAGGAGGCCCCGATCCACAGGGCGATGGCGACGACGATGCCGATGATCAGCATGGTGATGGCCTGAGCGAATTGTGCCGCCGTGATGTCGTTGTAGTTTTCGCCGAGCATCATGTGCGCGATGTTGTACTTCGGGTGGACGATGAACACCAGCGCGACGTGCATGACGGTGAAGACGCAGTAGAACGCCATGCCGAGGAAGTGGATCGAGCGCGCCGTCTGACGGTTGCGGAAGAGCTTGACGTACTTCGGGAAACGTCCCGCGAAGGTGGGGGACATGATGGGGCCGGTCGCGATCATGAGGGGCGCAACGATGAAGACGACCGTGAAGTACATGAGCTTCTGGAGGGCGTCATAGGGCTGGAAGTGCTCGATGGAGGGGATCTGCAGGCCCATGTAGATCTTCGCGCTCTCCCAGGCCTCGGGGAAGATGGTCCATGAGGTGGGTACGATGCGCCGCCATTGGCCTGTCCCAAAGAGGAGGGTGACGTACACGAGGCCGTTAATGAGCCAGATGGCCGTGACGAGCGCGTGCCACGCGCGGCCCAGGCCGATCTGTGCGCGTCCGGGCAGTGAGATGAGCGGGTGGAGGTTGCGCTGGTCGTCGCGTGCCGTGAACTCGCCGGGGACGGTCGACACCTTGTCCTTCGTGAACTTGAGCCACTCGGATCCGGGTGTGCAGTGATTGTTCAAGTACAGACGCGGGTGCGATGCGAGGACCTCCCAGCCGGAACGGATGAGGAAGCCCATCATGATGAAGTTGATGAAGTGGGTGATCCTCAGCCAAGCGGGAAAAGTGTCGAGGTCGACGGCACCGGCTGCGCTGGCCATTGCTGCGAGCGCGTGCATTGCGGTTCCTCCTGTGTGGCGTGAACGATAGAACGCC